>DAOMZC010000838.1:0-3416 GCA_035437965.1 Pseudomonadota bacterium | reverse complement strand
GGTCGCCCAGCCGCGCCCGACCCAGGAGGAACCAGCCCGAGCGCACGGTGGGCGCTCCCACCGCCACGTCATCGGCAAGGAAGCAGTCAGGCCCGGTCTCCAGGAGCTCGGGATGGATGTAGCGGATCGTCGACACCTCCGAGCGCCGCCCGATGTTCGCGCCGAGCGCCCGCAGCCACGGCCGCAGATAAAGGGTCGTGTAAAGCGTCCCGATGACCTCCAGACTCAGGTCCATGAGCCGGTCGAAGAACCACATGCGGACGTAGTACGCCCCGCACACCGGAAAGCGCCCCTCGTGCATGCGACCGAGCAGCAGCCACTTCAGCGCCCACACGACCAGGCACAGGTTGACCACGAACGACAGCGCCACCAGCGGCGAGGCGACAAGGAATGAGTACCCTTCGTCCTTGTGACCGAGCGCCGTGATCACCGTGAGCCCCGGCAGCACCGCGGCGAGCGTGACGAGCGGAATGGTGAACACCCCGATCAGCTGAAAGAACGCCGTGCCCAGGCTCCACACCGGCTGCTGCGGCTCGCGGACCAGCTTGCCCGCGGGGGCCGCCGGCGAGCCGCACCACAGCTCCCCGGCCGGAATGCGCTTGCCGTCGGGAAGCATCGACAGGTGCCCAAGTCCGGAGTCGTCTTCCATCACCGTGTCGCTGCCGAGGAACGCCCGGTTGCCGACCCAGCAGCGCTTGCCGATGCGGATGGGCGCGATGCGCAGCATTCCTTCTTCGACCGTGCTGCTATCCAGGTTGGACTCCATGCCGATGCTGGAGTCATCCCCTATCTCCAGCGCGTCGCACGTCATCACCAGCTGGCTGCCAAGGAACACATTTTTGCCGATGCGCGCCCCCATCAGCCGGTAGTAGATGACGAGAAAAGGAGTCCCGCTGAGATAACGCACCGGCGCCGCCCGCATGACCGCGCGGACGAACCAGAACCGCAGGTAATAAAAGCTCCACAGCGGATAGCGGCCCGGACGGATCCTTCCTAAAAGGAGCCACTTGAGCACGATGGACAGACACAGGACGGCGGGAGTGGTGATCGCGTAGATGGCCAGCGACAGCGCCAGCGCCTCCAGGATGGTCCGCTCGGTGACCGCGAAGTAGCCATAGCTCAGGTACGCGCCCAGCCACTGCCAGGCGTAGATGCCCGAGACGCAGAGGACGCCCAGCGCCTGCAGCACCGTACAGGCCAGGTAGCGCGCGGGCGCCGGCGATGGGGCAGGGGAGGCGGCGCGCTCGGCCGGAGCCGGCGTGGCCGCGGGCGGATCGAGGCGCGCCAGCCGGGCCAGCTTCTCGATCGTGGGGTTTGTATAAAGGTCGCCGACCGAGATCGCGGCAAACCCCGGCAGCGCGCGCAGCTTGGACACCGCCTGGGTCGCGAGCAGCGAGTGGCCACCGAGCTCGCGGAAGAAATCATCCTGGACCGAGATCTCGTCCTGACCCAGGATCGACTCCCAGATCTGCAGCACGCTCTGCTCGGCCGGCGAGCGCGGGGCGACGATCAGCCGGCGGTCGGCGCGCAGCGGCGTGTGCGGCTCGGGCAGCTGCCGGCGGTCGACCTTGCCCGCTACGGTAAGCGGCAGGGCGGGCAGCTCGTCCAGGGTGGCCGGCATCATGTACGCCGGCAGCCGCTCGGCCAGGGTGCTGCGGATGAGCGCCGGCTCCGGCTTTTCCGCCGCGCGCGGGACGATGTAGGCGGCCAGCCGCTGGCTCGCTGTGTGTACGCTGACCGCGGCGGCGAGCACGCCCGGGCACTGCAGCAGCACCGCTTCGATCTCGGACAGCTCGATGCGGTAGCCGCGCACCTTGACCTGATCATCGGCGCGACCCAGATACTCAAGGTTCCCATCGGGCAGCTGGCGCGTCAGATCACCGGAGCGGTACAGCCGCTGCGGTCCTTCCGCGAGCCCGCCGTAGACCACGAACTTGGCCTGATCGAGCTCCGGACGGTTCAGATAGCCGCGGGCCACGCCGCGCCCGCCGATGCACAGCTCGCCCGGCTCGCCGGGCGCGACCGGCCGCAGGGACTCGTCCAGCAGATGAATGCTGTAGCCGTCGATGGCGCGGCCGATGGTCACCGGCTCGCCGGGTGCAAGGACCGCCGCGGTGGCGATGACCGTCGCCTCGGTCGGTCCGTAGGTGTTGTACACCGTGCGACCGGGACGGAACCAGCGCGCGATCACATGCGGCGGGCAGACCTCACCCCCGAGGATCAGAATCCGCACCGAAGGAATATCCTTTTCCAGCATCGCCAGAAAAGTCGGCACGCAGGAAAAGAACGTCACTCCCAGCTCGGTCAAGAGCTGCGAGAACTCGGGTCCGGCGCGCAGCTGCTCTTTGGTCGCGGTGATCAGGGTGGCGCCGCTCGCCAGCGCCATCCAGATCTCCTCGACCGAGGCGTCGAAGGCGACGGAGGCGAACTGAAAAACCCGGTCGTCGGAGCGCACTCCGTAAAGCTTCTGCTCGGCGCGGATGAGGTGCGCGACGTTGCGGTGCCCGATGAGTACGCCCTTGGGTCGGCCGGTCGTTCCCGAGGTATAGATGACGTAGCTCAGATCCTCGCCGCGGCCGGCGATTTCTTCGCGGGGGAGCCGCGCCGATGAGAACGCGGTGAGCTCCGCTGCATCCGCGTCCAGCCGCAACAGCGGCGCCGTCACTTCATCGGCCCGGCCGGCGATCGTCACCAGACACTTGGCCCCGGAGTCCGCCAGGATGAACGCCAGGCGGTCGGGCGGAATGTCGGCATCGAGCGGAACGTAGGCGGCCCCCGCTTTGAGGACCCCGAGCATCGCCTCGTACACGCGCTCGGAGCGCGGCAGCAGGATGGCGACGCGATCCTCGCGACCGATGCCGCGGGCGCGCAGGCAGCGCGCCAGGCGGTTGGCGCGCTCGTCGAGAGCCCTGTAGCTTACTTGCGTGGGTCCGCAGATTACAGCGATGTGATCCGGATCGCGATCGGCTGCGGACTCGAAGAACTCTTGCAGTAGATCGTAAGTGGGGGCGGGGACATATGAATCGGTCATCGGCAGCTTAGGAAAAAGTTCGAAACATTATACACGAACTTACCGCTGCCTCGGCCCCGGAAGCACCGACGAGCACCGGCGAGCACCGGCGAGCACCGGCGCGCGTAAGGCGTGCGCCGGACGCGGTGTCAGGCGCCGCCAACGTAGAAATAATACTCCGCTGAGTAGCCTACCCGAGCCGATGTCCCCACGGTCCCGGCGTTGCAGCCGGTCGCCGGCGCGACCCCGCCTTGGGTGTAGACGCGCTGGACGAAGGTGATCGACGACAGCAGGCCGCTTCCGGTGTTCGAGATCGCCTTGAGCAGCAGCCAGGCGATCGCGTCGGACTGCGGCGCACTTACCTGCTGCACGCGCATGGCCACGACAAAGCTCTGGGCGTTGGCCA
>DAOMZC010000837.1:0-3418 GCA_035437965.1 Pseudomonadota bacterium | reverse complement strand
GTTCCCCGGCTACCTCGGCAACGTCGCCGCCGGCCGCATCAGCAACCGCTTCGATCTGGGCGGCGTCAACTTCTCGATCGACGCCGCCTGCGCGTCCTCCTTGGCCGCGCTGTACCTGAGCATGCAGGAGCTGCGCAGCCGGACCAGCGACCTGGTCCTTCTGTCCGCGGTCGACACCCACAACCAGCCCGGCGACTACCTGAGCTTCGCCAAGACCCACGCGCTGTCGCCGCGCGGCCGCTGCCGGACGTTCGACGCGAGCGCCGACGGCATCGTCATCAGCGAGGGCGCGGCGGTGCTCATCCTCAAGCGGCGAGTCGATGCCGAGCGGGACGGGGATCGGATCTACGCCCTGGTGCGCGGGATCGGCGGCTCCAGCGATGGCCGCGATCGCAGCCTGACCGCGCCGCGCCCCGAAGGCCAGCTGCTGGCGCTGGAGCGCGCCTACAGCGACGCCGGGATCTCGCCGGCGACGGTCGGCCTGGTCGAGGCGCACGGCACCGGCACGGTGGCCGGCGACCGCGCCGAGGTCACCGCGCTGCGCCGGATGTGGCAGCGCGCCGGCGCCAGCGAGCGCACCTGCGCGCTCGGCTCGGTCAAGACGATGATCGGGCACACCAAGTGCGCCGCCGGCCTGGCCTCGCTCATCAAGGTCGCCAAGGCGCTGCATCACAAGGTCTTGCCACCGACGATCGGGGTCACCACTCCGAGTCCCGCCTGTGAGCTTACCCAGGGACCGTTTTACCTGTGCACCGAGGCGCGGCCGTGGCTGCACGAGGCCGCGCAGCCGCGGCGCGCCGGCGTCAGCGCGTTCGGCTTCGGCGGCACCAACTTCCACGCCGTGCTCGAGGAGTATCCGGTCGGCGGCAGCCCGGCCGTGACCGGCGGGGGACAGGCGAGTCCGGACTGGCCGAGCGAGCTGTTTACCTTCAGCGCCGCGACCCGCGCCGAGCTCCTGGGCAGGGTCGAGCAGCTGCGCGGCGAGGTCGCCGGTGAGCTCGCGATCGACGCATCGCTCGTCGGGCCGGTCGAGTCCGAGGCGCCGCGGCGTTCGCTGTTCCAGCTCGCCCAGGCCCACTATCTGCGCAGCCTGGAGCGCCCGGCGGCGCCTGGACCGACCCTCGCCATCGTCGCCGGCTCGCTGCCGGAGCTGCACGACCGGCTCGCCGAGGCGACCGGCCGGCTGAAGGAAGCGGGCCCGCTCAGCTTGAAGGATCCGCGCGGCATCTACTACTTCGACGAGCCGCTGGGCCGCAGCCGCAAGGTGGCGTTCCTGTTTCCCGGGCAGGGGTCGCAGCGCGTCGGCATGCTCGGCGACCTGGCGCTGTACTTTCCGGTGGTGCGGACGGCGCTGGAGCGCGCCGCGCAGGCCCTGCACGGCCGGCTGCCGCGACCGCTGGGGAGCTATCTGTTTCCGCCGCCGGCGTTTACGGAAGAGGAGCGTCGCGACCACAAGGCGGCGCTCACCGATACGCGCATCGCCCAGCCGGCGCTCGGGGCGGCGGATCTGGCGGCGCTGGCCCTTTTGCGATCGCTCGGCGTCGATGCGGAGCTCTTGGCCGGGCACAGCTACGGCGAGTATGTGGCGCTGGGCGCGGCCGGGGTGTTCAGCGAATCGGGGCTGCTGGCAGTGTCGGCCGAGCGCGGCCGCCTGCTCGCCGAGCCGCCCGATGGAGCCAAGAGTGCCATGGCGGCGGTCGGGGCTCCGGCGGCGGCGGTCGTCGAGCTCCTCGGGTCGCTGCCCGGGGTCACGCTCGCCAACCACAACTCGCCGGTGCAGTGCGTGATCTCGGGGCGCAGCGAGGCGATTGACGCGGCGGTGGCGGCGCTCGCGGCGCGCGAGCTGGTGGTCAAGAAGATCGCCGTGTCGGCGGCGTTTCACTCGCCGCTCATGGAATACGCGAAGGCGCCGCTCGCCCAGGCGGTGGCGGCGGCGGTGGTCGCGGCGCCGCAGCGCACCGTGTTCAGCAACCTCGACGCCGCGCCCTACCCGGCGCAGGCCGCCGGCATCGCCGAGCGGCTCGGCGAACACCTGACTCAGCCGGTCCGGTTCGAGCAGACCGTGCGCGCCCTGTACGACGCCGGTGCCGGCCTGTTCGTCGAGGTCGGGCCGGGCGCCGTGCTCTCGGGCCTGGTCGACGCGACGCTGCACGATGTGCCGCACCTGGCGCTGCCGCTGGAGCGCAGCGGCAAGGACGGCGTGACGGGCCTTCTGCACCTGCTCGCCCAGCTGTGCGCCAGCGGTGTCGCCGTCGACCAGGGGCCGCTCTATCGCCAGCGCCGGGACGGCTCGACCCAGCTGTCGGCGCTGCTCACCGCCCCGCGCAGCGCCCCGGCCGCGGCTTCCGCCAAGCCGCAGCTCCTCTACGCAATGAACAGCGCGCGCATCGAGCGCATCACCCAAGGTCGCAAGCCAGGCGACCAAGCTGCAGGAGAAAAGAGACCGCCCATGAAGTCCCCCCCACTTATTTCCCCGGCGCCGGAGCGTGCCGCTGGCGGCCACGAAGCCGTCCACGCGCCGCCGCCGCTGCCTCCGTCGGCTCCCGCCAGCGTGCCGGCCGCGGCGTTGCCGTTCGCCAGCGCGCCCGTCGCGCCAACACCGTTTGCCGGTGCTCCGGCCGCGTCGCCATCGTTTGCCGGTGCGCCGGCCGCGCCACCGTTTGCCAGCGCGCCGGTCTGGGCCACCGCGAACACCGGTGCCGAGCAGGTGATGCTGCAGTTTCAGCAGACCATGGTGCAGCTGAGCAGCGGGTTCCTGGAGACCCAGCAGCGGGTCATGCTCGCCTATCTGGAGTCCCTGCAGGGAAGACCGGCGCTGGTGAACCAGCCGGTGCCCAGCGCCGCGCCGCCGAGCGCCGCCTGGTTCGCGCCGCCTTTGCCCCTGCCCCAGCCGAGCCAGCGCGTGCACGCGACCCTGGCGCCGGTCGCGCCGGATGTCCAGCCGCCCCGCCTGACCGCGGTGCCCAAAGAGGAGCCGCCGCGGTCGGCGAGTCCGCTTTTGCTGACGCCGCAGCCGACGCCGCCGCTGCAGCTTGAAGAGGCGCCGCCGCTCGACCAGCTGCTGCAGCCGCTCGCCGAGCTGGATCTGGGCGCGCAGCTCCTGCAGATCGTCAGCGAGCGCACCGGCTATCCCATCGAGATGCTCGATCCGGACCTCGATCTGGAGGCCGACCTGGGCATCGACAGCATCAAGCGCATCGAGATCCTCAACACGTTCCGCAAGCTCCTGCCGGTCACGCGGCAGCAGCAGCTGGAAAAAGAGGTGGAGAAGCTCGCGGGGAGCAAGACCCTGAAGAGCATCCTCAGCTTCATCGAGCCGGGTCGGGCGGGGGCGGGCGGTCCCTCGCTCCACCCTAAGCAGGCCCCCGCGGTGCCGCCGGCAGTCGACCGGCCGGCCGCGGGGGCCGTTCTAGCATCT
>DAOMZC010000836.1:0-3419 GCA_035437965.1 Pseudomonadota bacterium | reverse complement strand
GGCTCGGGCGGCGGCGATTCGTTTAGTCTGGGCAGATGCGGCTCGGTAAGAAGATTCTGCGCGGCCTGGCGCTGCTCGTCTTTGGGCTCATCTTCGCGGCGGGGGTGAAGACGGCGACCACGAGCTCCCGCCAGCTACCGAGCCCGCCGTCGGAGGTGCCCGAGTTTACCACCGACGCCGAGGTGCAGCTCGCCGAGCGGCTGGCCGGCGCGCTGCGCCTGCAGACCATCTCGCGCGAGGACCGGCCGGTCGCCGCCGCCGAGCTGCGGGCGCTGCACGCCTACCTGCGCGCGACCTTCCCGGCCGTGCACGGCGCCCTCCAGGTCGAGACGGTCGGCGAGCTGAGCCTGCTGTACACCTGGCCGGGTCAGGAAGCGACGGCGCGGCCCTACCTGCTCCTCGGTCACCAGGACGTGGTGCCGGTCGAGGCGGCCAGCGAGTCGAAGTGGACCCACCCGCCGTTCGCCGGCACCGTCGAAGGCGGCTTCATCTGGGGCCGCGGCACCTTGGACGACAAGGGCAGCGTGCTGGCGATCCTGGAGGCGGTCGAGTCGCTGGTGCGCGCCGGGTTCAAGCCGCGGCGCACGCTCTACCTGGCGTTTGGCCACGATGAGGAGCTGTCGGGGCTGCGCGGGGCGCAGCAGATCGCCGCGCAGCTCAAAGAGCGCGGGGTGCGCCTGGACTTCGTCCTTGATGAAGGGATGGTGATCGCCGACGGCATGGTCCCGGGGGCCCGGCAGCCGGTGGCGCTCATCGGCCTGGCCGAGAAGGGCTACGTCTCGCTCGCCCTGACGGTGAGCGCGCCCGGGGGTCACTCATCGCTGCCGCCGCCGCACACCGCCGTCGGGGTGCTCAGCCGGGCGGTGCGCCGGGTCGAGGACCACCCCTTCCCCACCGACCTGCGGCCGCCGGCCAGCGAGCTGTTCGACTACATCGGGCCGGACCTCGGGGGACCGCTGCGCTTCGTGTTCACCAACCTGTGGCTGCTGCGCCCGATTCTGCTGTGGCAGCTCGGCCAGCAGCCGACCTCGGCGGCAATGCTGCGCACCACCACCGCGGCGACGATGTTCGAGGGCGGGCCCAAGGACAACGTGCTGCCGCAGCGCGCCCGCGCGGTCATAAACTTCCGCGTCCTGCCCGGCGACACCACGACCCAGGTCGCCGAGCGGGTCCGCCGCATCATCGACGACCCGCAGGTCGAGCTGCAGCCGATCGCCGCCTCGCTCACCGAGCCGACGCCGGTCTCCAGCTCCGCCTCGGCGTCGTTTCGCGCCCTGGCGAGCACGATCCGCACGGTGTTCCCGCAGGTGCTGGCCGGGCCGACGCTGATGCTCGGGCAGACCGACTCGCGCCACTTCGCCGCGATCGCCGACAATACCTACAGGTTCATGCCGGTGACGCTGCGCACCGACGATCTCGAGCGCATCCACGGGACCGACGAGCGCATCGGGCTGAAGGCCTATGCCGGGGCGGTACGCTTCTACGAGCAGCTGGTGCGCAGCTGCGATCGCGAGCGCTGAAAATGAACCAAGCGACCCCGGACCCGGCCCCTCCTCAGTCCTACTTCCGCTGCTTCGGCATGCCGGCGGCCGACTCGCCGCCCGGGGAGGCGGTGAGCTGCGGCGCCCGCTACCCGCTTACCGACGTACGCACGCGCTGCGAGCGCTGCGGCGGCCTGCTCGATGTCGAGCACGACCTCGCGGTCCTGCAGCGGACCTCCGGGGCGGACTGGCGCGCCCGGTTCGACCAGCGGGCGCTGCGCGCGCCCTTCCCCTACACGAGCGGCGTGTGGGGCAAAAAAGAGTGGGTCTGTCCCGAGCTGCCGGACAGCTCGGTCGTCTCCCTCGGTGAGGGGCACACGCCGCTCGTGCCGATGCCAGGCCTGAGCGCCGAGCTCAGAGTGGCGGACCTGTGGATCAAGCAGTGCGGGCACAACCCCACGGGCTCGTTCAAGGACCTCGGCATGACCGTGCTGGTGTCGATGGTGCAGCACCTGCGGACGCTCGGCCGGCGGGTGCCGGCGGTGGCCTGCGCCTCGACCGGTGATACCTCGGCGGCGCTCGCCGCGTACTGCGCGCGGGCCGGGCTGCCCGCCGTGGTGTTCCTGCCCGCCGGCCAGCTCAGCGACGAGCAGCTCAGCCAGCCGCTGGCGCACTTTGCCACCACGGTGGCCCTGGACACCGACTTTGACGGCTGCATGGCGCTGGTGGCGCAGTTCTGCCAGCGCCACGGCGTGTACCTGGCCAACTCGATGAACCCGCTGCGCATCGAGGGCCAGAAGACCCTGTCGTGCGAGATCGCCCAGCAGCTCGACTGGGAGCCGCCGGACTGGGTGGTGGTCCCCGGCGGCAACCTGGGCCACACGACCGCGCTCGGCCGCGGCTTCGAGCTGCTGCGCGCCCTCGGTCTGTGCCGCAAGACGCCGCGCCTGCTCGTCGCCCAGGCCGCCAGCGCGGCGCCGCTTTACCGCGCCTTCCAGCAGAAGTGGCGCTTCGCCCCGCTGGTCGCCCAGCCGACGCTGGCCAGCGCGATCCGCATCGGCAACCCGGTGAACGTCCACAAGGCGATCGCGGTGCTCCGCCGGCTCGACGGCGCGGTCGAGCTGGCGACCGAGGACGAGCTGGCGCGCGCCTTCGTCCTTGGCGATCAGCACGGGCTTTACTGCGATCCGCACACCGGGGTCGCGCTGGCGGCGCTCGCCAAGCAGCGGGCCGCCGGGCTCATTCGCGCGGAAGATCGCGTGGTGGTGGTGAGCACCGCTCACGGCCTGAAGTTCGGCGCCCTCAAGCGTGCCCATCATCAGGGCGACCAGGGCGATCAGGGCGGACCGCCCGGACGGGTAGAAGCGCTGGTCGCGGCCACCGCGGCGCCGCGCAACCCGCCGCTGCGGGTCGGTGCCGAGCTGGCGGCGCTGGAAGACGCGCTGCTGCCGCGATTGTTGTAGCTTACACGCGGCCCCCACCTGGCATACGCTGCGCCGCATGCGCAGCTATCTCCGCGGTCTGCTGGTTTTTTCCTGCTTGCTCATGGCCTGTCAGGTCAAGTCGCCCGACTCGCTGGCCGACGCCGGGGCGGGCGGGTCGGATGCGGGGATGCCGCCGGTCACGGTGGGACTTTTGCAGGACTGCGCGCCCAAGGGGGTGGGCTATGGCGATGTGCTCTGCGCCGCGGGCCTGCGCTGCAGCCTGGTCCTCGTCGGTGACGCTCCGGCGCAAGGGGCGCTCCTGCAGTGCGTGCCCGAGGCGCGGCCCGACCAGGCGCTCGCCGAGGGGATGCCCTGCAGCTTCGACCAGGAGCTCGCCTCGCCGACCGAGCCGACCAAGCACTTCGACCGCCGCGGCGCCGGCTTCCGCTCCGTCCCGCCGCCCAGCCCGGGCCTGCGCTGCCGCCGCCTGTGCCAGCTGCGCATTCCCAGCGCC
>DAOMZC010000835.1:0-3420 GCA_035437965.1 Pseudomonadota bacterium | reverse complement strand
TGCCTGCTGCGCCTGGAGCGCTCGGCCGGCGATCTGTTCGTCGGGCACATCGACTATCGCGATGAAAAGGGCCAGCTTGTCGCCCAGCTGCGCGGGGTGCAGGGCAGCCTGCCCGCGGTGACCGCTAGCGCGCAGCCAAGCAGCGCCGTCCCCGCCGAGCCGCCGCCCGCCGCGCCGAGCGGTCCCGTCGATCCGGCGTACTACCGCGTCGACTCCTTCCCAGAGTACAAGGACCTCCGCAACCGGCTCGACATCGCCGCCGCGATGGGAATCGAGAACCCCTACTTCAACGTCCACGAGCGCGTCACCAACGACACCACGCTCATCGGCGGGCGCGAGCTCCTCAACTTCTCGGCCTACAACTACCTCGGGCTGTCCGGCGACAAGGACGTGGCCGACGCGGTGATCGAGGCGGTGAACCGCTACGGGACCTCGGTCTCGGCCAGCCGCGTCGCCTCGGGCGAGAAGCCCCTGCACCGCGAGCTGGAGCGCGCCATCGCCAGCTTCCTCGGCTGCGAGGACTCGATCGTGATGGTCGGCGGTCACGCGACCAACGTCGGCGTCATCGGCCACCTTGTCGGACCCGGCGATCTGATCATCCACGACAGCCTGGCTCACGACAGCATCCTCGGCGGCGCCCGGCTGTCGGGGGCGCGGCGGCGGGCGTTCCCGCACAACGACTGGGCGGCGCTCGACAAGACCCTCGGTGAGGTGCGCGGCCAGTTCAAGAAAGTGCTCATCGCCATCGAGGGCACCTACAGCATGGACGGCGACATCCCGCAGCTCGACCGCTTCATCGCCATCAAGCAGCGCCACCACGCGATGCTGTTCGTCGATGAGGCGCACTCGCTGGGGGTGCTGGGGCGCACCGGTCGCGGCATCGGCGAGCACTTCGATGTCGATCGCAGCGCGGTGGACGCGTGGATGGGGACCCTGTCCAAGACCCTGGCGAGCTGCGGCGGCTACATCGCCGGCAGCCGCGCCCTGGTCGAGTATCTGAAGTACACCGCGCCGGCGTTCGTGTACTCGGTGGGCATCTCGCCGGCCAACGCGGCGGCGGCGCTGGCGGCGCTGAACAAGCTGGAGGCCCACCCCGAGCTCGTCACCCGCCTGCGCGACCGCGCCCGCACCTTCCTGCAGCTGTGCCGCGAGCGCGGCATCGACACCGGACAGAGCGAGGGCACCGCCGTGGTTCCCTGCATCGTCGGCAACTCGTGGGTGTGCCTGCAGCTGGCGCAGGCCCTCGGGCGGCGCGGCATCAACGTGCAGCCGATCCTTTATCCCGCGGTCGAGGAGCACCTGGCGCGGTTGCGCTTCTTTATCACCTCGTGCCACACCGAAGAGCAGCTGCGCGCCACCGCCGACATCCTGGCCGAGGAGCTCGCGGCGCTCGATCCCGATTTCCGCGAGCGCATCAAGCCCGCCCCGCGGCTTTTGCCGCAAAAGAGCAGCGCCGCCCCGGCTGCCCCCGGACTTAACTGACCCCGAACCCCCAAGGACCTGCGTCATGGAAGAGAACCCGGCCCTGCGCCTTTACACCCGCTCGCTCGCTGGGCAGTGGAACGCCGATCGCGACATCGACTGGAGCCTCCCCACGGCCCTGGGCAGCCCCGAGCTCGACGCAGCGCGCCACCGCCTGATAAACGACGTCTACTGGTCGGAGCGGCAGTCGCTGTGGACCGTCAAGCGGATGAACATCCCGATTCTCCGCTTCTTCGACGATCACCAGTTCTCGCTGTGCGCCGCCGCTCATACCTTCGATGAGGCGCGCCACGTCTACGTCCTTGAGCGCTACTGCAAGACCGTGGGCGGCGTGAAAGAGTGCCCGCTCATGTGGCGGGTGATCACCCGCATCGCCGATTTCGCCGGCGGCAGCGTCGTCAACTACTTCTACTCGATCCTGGTCAGCGAGACCCTGGGCGAGGTCCTGTTCGCGATGCTCCGGCGCAGCAAGGGCGACGAGCTGCTCAAGTCGATCTGCGAGCGGGCGCTGCGCGATGAGGCGCGCCACATCGCCTACGTGACCGAGGCGCTGCGCCGCATCCACCCGCGCCTGGGCAGCGCCGGCCGGCTGCGCACCAAGTGGGTGCTGCGCTCGATGATCTACTTCGGCCTGCGCGGGCTGCGCCGCAACCAGGCCGACGCCGAGGCGCTGGGCATCGGCACCGAGGAGTACCTGGACTACTTCGAGCGGAAGCTTATCGGCAGCATCCGCCGCGCCGGCGTCGAAGAGGTCCTGCCGCCGAGCGAGGTCCACAAGCTGGTGGCGCCGTTCCGCACCTCGAGCATCGAGCTCGTGGATCGCTCGGCGGTGGCCGAGCTGACGGCGCTGGAAGAGGGGACCGCCGAGGTCGCGCCCGCGCGCCAGGCTTCCTAGCGCCAAGCGAGGAGACACAAAGCCATGCCCCTGTTCAAGCGCCCCGACGGCGATCTGGTCACCGATGAGTCGCCGGTACGGCGGATGATCCCGTACCTCATGATCGGCAGGAACGAGAGCGCGGTCTATCACGACCAGCTCATGGATCTCGCCCGCACCAAGCCCTGGCTCAAGAGCTATAACCGCACCCACCAGCAGCCGGCGACGCTGTTTCACCTGCTGATCTACGCCATCGGCCGCGGCTTTCACGAGCGCCCGGGGCTCAACCGCTTCGTCTCGGGCGGGCGCATCTACCAGCGCAAGGGGGTGCAGATCTCGTTCGCGGCCAAGAAGCGGCTGCTCGACAACTCGCCGCTCAAGACGATCAAGCTGGAGCTCCCGGAAGAGCAGAAGTTCACCGCTTGCGTGCACAGCATCGTCGACTCGATCGACAACGCGCGCGGCGACGGCATCTCGATGGTCGACAAGGAGCTGAAGCTGGCCCTTTCGCTGCCGGGGGTGATGCTGCGCGGGGTGATGGCGGTCCTGCGGTTTCTTGATCGGGTGAACCTGCTCCCCGGCGCGATGATCAAGACCGATCCGATGTACGCGAGCTGCTTTGTCGCCAACCTCGGCTCGATCGGCCTGGATCGCACCTATCATCACCTTTATGAGTACGGCACGATCAGCCTGTTCGCCGCGCTCGGGACGCCCAAGAAGGTCTTCGTGCCGGGGCGCAACGACGAGCCGGTGGTCAAGGAGCTCATCGAGGTCCGCTGGGCCTTCGATGAGCGGATAAACGACGGCTTCTACTGCGCCACCGCCATGCGCGTCGCCCAGCGCATCGTCGAAGACCCCGAGCGCTACATCGGCGACCCGACGGCAGGGGCCAACCGCGCGTCGACCGAGCCGGGCGAAGCGGCCGAGTAGGGCCGGCCACCGGGGGCGTTCCGCAGCCGTTCCCAATCCGCGCCGGGGGGCGCGCCTCCCGCCCGGGGCGGACCTTTGCGACCTCAAGCCGGCCAACATCTTCGTGCTCAAGTCCGACGACCCCCGCGATCCCT
>DAOMZC010000834.1:0-3434 GCA_035437965.1 Pseudomonadota bacterium | reverse complement strand
CGCCAGGCCCTGACCCGCCAGGCCCTGACCCGCCAGGCCCTGACCCGCCAGGCCCTGACCCGCCAGGCCCCGACCCGCCAGGTCCTGACCCGCCGTGCCCCGACCCCCCGAGCCCCGGCGCGAGGAGCCGCGGCAAGCGCCGCAGGAGCAGGAACGCCAGCGCCGGGATCAGGCCGGCGAGCAGCACGGTGAACCCGACGTCGCTCGTGCGGTGCCCGAAGATCGCGACCAGCGGCAGCATCAGCACCGCGGGACCGGGCGGAAACGACACGTAGTACTTCTTCGACCGCCCGGTGATCTCGCTCTCCCCGATGGAGCGAACCTCCCCCTTGAGGGTGCGGAAGCGCTGCGTCCCGCTGCGCAGGAACTGCCCCCTGATCGTCGAGCCGTCGCGCAGGGTGAGCTGCTCGACCTCGGCCCAGTCGTTGGTGTGCGGCGGCGCCCCGCCCAGATCCAGCCGCCGGTGCAGCCAGCCGTCGGCGAGGTAGACGAAATGGGTGTCGGTCGACGGACGGCGCAGGCGCGGCCCGGCGGTCCCGGCGTACACGGCGGTGAAAACCAGGTACAAAAGCACCGCCACCTTGCGGTCGCTCATCGCAGGTCTCCGCGCGGTCGGGGGCGGTCGGGTCGCTCGTAGACGGTGACGATCGGTACGCCCTCATGGGTGAGCACGAAGCTCGGACGGGTGGTGCCGAAGGCGTCCCAGATCCAGTACTCGTACTTGTTGAAGTGCTTCTCGTGGATGACCAGCGCGATGTCGGCGGCGCGCACCCCGGGCTCCTCGAGCCCCGAGTCGTACAGGTCGCGGCGCAACAGGCCATCCTTCTGGCTCATCTGCAGCTGGTTCCAGTTGGCGTCGTGGAAGTAGATCGGCGCCCCGGGGGCGGCCTGCGCGTTGAGCCACGGCAGGACGCCGCGCACCGCGTAGCCCCAGAACTGGCGGTTCATGCCCAGCGTCGCCCCGCCCGTCGGCCCCCCGGCCAGGAGGTTGTAGTGGCTGAGCGCGTAGGGATGCGAGCGCCGGACCTCGAGCAGCGCCGGCAGCAGCACCACCACCAGCAGCGCCCCGGCAAGCACCGCGCGCGCCCGCCCCGCAAGCTGCAGCGCCGCCGCCGTCCGACCGACCACCACCGACAGCCCGACCCCGCCGAGCAGCGCCACGAACGGCATCGCCGGCAGCCAGTGCTTCTCCGCCCCGAAGATCGGCGTCCCCGGGCGCATGATGACCAGGATCGGCCACAGCACCGACAGCGCGACGAGCAGCCCCGGCGCCGCGGCGGTCTCGGCGGCGGGCGCGGCCGACCGCGGCGTCCGCTGCCGCAGCAGCGCCCAGCTGCCGACGACAAACAGGACGAGCGTGATCACCGGCGTGGTGAGCAGCGTCATCACCGGCACGTAGTGCCAGGGGTACGGGGGCTTGTTGTAGTTCCGCCCGAGGTACTCGATGTTGTAGTGCACGTGATGCAGGTGGAACCCGATGTAGCTGCCGAAACGCTGCACCGGCGCCACCCACAGGTACGGCCACAGCGCCAGATACACCAGCGGCCCGAGCACCGCCATCGCCACCGCCCACGGCGCCGCCACATAGCGCACCACCGCCACCAGCTTGGCCCCAGCGCTCGGCAGCGAGCGCAGCCCGCGCAGGCGCCCGCGCCGCACCCACAGCGAGTGCCCGAGCAGCACCAGCGGCAGAAAGAACGTGTTGTGCTTGGTCGCCAGCCCCAGCCCGAGCAGCACCCCCGCCGCCACCGCCCACCGCCGCGACCCGCTCTGCTGCGCCCGCAGGTAGGCCCAGGTGACAAGGAAGATCATCGCCGCCACCGGCGCGTCGAAGCAGGCAAGCTGGGCGTGAAAGACGTGGCGCGGCAAGAGGATCGCCAGGCCCGCCGCCCCGAGCCCCGCCACGCGACCCCAGCAGCGCGCCCCCAGAAGATAAACCGCGGCGACCAGCAGCCCCGCCAAAAGCTGCGTCGGCAGCCGCATCGCGTCGCCCTGCTTGAAAAGGCCCAGGGTGCGGTGGCGCTGCGCGTAGGGCAGCGGGTGCAGGCCGCCCTCGGTCGGGCAGCTGCAGCGGTGCAGGAGCCGCCAGGAGACGCCGAACAGCGTCTTCATGAGCGGCGGGTGCTCGCTGTTGTAGCCGAAGTAGCGATCGATGAAGCGCGGCGACAGCGCCTCTTTGGGGTGGCCGCGGCGCAGCGCGGCAAGCGCCTCTTCGTAGTAGGCGACGTGGTTCTCGGCGGCGGTGAAGTAGTAGCCCTCGTCGCGGGTGAAGCCCTGGGTGCGGCTTGCGAGCTGCAGCCCGACGGTGGTCAGCAAAAGCAGCAGCAGCCCGATGCCGAGGTCCAGGGCGCGGCCCCTCATCGCCGCAGCTCCCCGTGCAGGCCGACTAAGTGGTTCTGCGCGCTCGCCGCCGACAGCTCGATGCGCAGAACGTGCACGGGCCGCGCCGGTCCGGTCGGCAGCGCCAGCTCGTGCGGCACGAAGCCCTGCGCTACCTCGACGGTGAGCGGCACTCGCCGCGCCCCCTGATCCAGATCGACCACGACCTGCGCCGGGCCCACCGCGGTCTTGCGCGCGTGGTAGTCGTGCAGCCCGAGCCACAGCGCCAGGCGGCCGCCTTGCCAGTCGGCGTCCGGGATGGAGTACTCAAGGATCGTCCGCTGCCCCTGGGCCAGCGTCGCCACCACCCCGTAGCGCGGGCGGTAGTCGATTTCCATGACCCGCCGCTCGACGGTAGAGCTCGGGCAGCGGAAGAGGCCGGCGGGGCCGCGCGCCGGGTGTGCTGACGGGATGGGGCCGCTCCACAGGCACGGCACCTCGGGTCCCGGCGCCAAGTCGGCGGTGGCCGCGGCGGCGCCGGGGGCCTGGGTCACCTGGGCGCTCAGCAGCTGCGCCGTCAGGTCGTAGGTCACCTGCACCGGCTCCTGCTCGTACAGGGACAGCGTCAGGCGGCCGAACTCGCGCTGCTCGCGCGCCGTCAGCCCGCCGAGCTCGTCGGCCAGCGCCGCCGCCCCGGCCCGCCCGAAGGCGACCGTCCAGATGCGCGCGTAGCGGCGCGCGTCGGCGCGCCCGAGCATGGTCACCGGCATGAGGTCGCCGAGCTCACGCTGGCCCAGCTGGCTCAGCCAGGTGGGCGCGAAGTCGATCAGATCGCCGGGGCGGAACTCGGCGCGCAGCGCGGCGCAGGCGGCGCGCAGGTCGCTGTCGGGCAGCCCCCGCGGTCCCAGCGCCGCCCCGCTCTCCATCGATGCCCGCAGTTTCCGGCGCGGCGGATGGTGGGAATATGCGGTCGCCGAGGCGAAGGCGGTGCGCGAAACGGCGGGCCTGATCGACGCCACCGCCTTCACCAAGCATCTGGTGCGCGGACCCGGCGCGACGGCGTTCCTCGACTGGTTCACCTGCAACAAGCTGCCCGCCGCGGGCCGGATCAACCT
>DAOMZC010000833.1:0-3434 GCA_035437965.1 Pseudomonadota bacterium | reverse complement strand
CGGGACGGCCGCGGGCAGCGCGCTGCGGGCGACGCGCAGACCGCCGCTCAGGTGCAGCGCGTCGGCGGTGCACCGCTCGACCTGCAGCAGGTTGGCGGCGCCGACAAAGCGCGCCGCGAAGGGAGTGCGCGGGTACTGATAGAGCCGCTGCGGAGTGTCCACCTGCAGCAGCCGACCGTTGAGCATCAGCCCCACCTGATCCGCCAGCGAGAGAGCCTCGTCCTGATCGTGGGTGACGAGCAGGGTCGTGACCCCCGTACGCCGCTGCAGCTCCTTGAGCTCACCGCGCAGCCGCTCGCGCAGGTGCCGGTCGAGGTTGGCGAACGGCTCGTCGAGCAGCAGCAGGCGCGGCGCGATCACCAGGGCGCGCGCCAGGGCCACGCGCTGCTGCTGCCCGCCCGAGAGCTCGCGCGGCCGCCGGTCGCGCTCTGCGGCCGAGAGGCCGACCCGGTCGAGCATCTCCTCGACCCGCTGCGCCCGCGCGGCGCGCGGCACCCGCCGCGCCTGCAGACCAAAGGCGACGTTGTCACGCGCCGACAGGTGAGGGAAAAGGGCGTAGCTCTGGAACACCATGCCGATGCCCCGCCGCTCGGGCGGCGCATTGGTAAGCTCCTCATCGCCGATGAAGACGCGCCCGGCGTCCGGCTGCAGGTAGCCGCCGAGCAGCCGGAGCAAGGTCGTCTTGCCGCACCCGGACGGCCCGAGCAGGCAGAAAAACGCCCCGGCCGGGAGCTCCAGCGACACACCATCCACGGCCGCCTGCTTGGGGCCAAAGCGCCGCTGTAGACCTTCGATCCGCAGCAGGCCTGGGGGAGCTTGGGCGCTCATGCCTTGCGCAGGATTTCTTTGTCCCACACCTCGACAATGTGGTCCCAGTCCTTGAAGTACACATCGTAGGGATAGTAGCGAACGTTCTTCAGCTGCTCGGCGGTGGCGGGGTAGATCTGCTTCCAGAACGGATCCTGCTGCGCCACCTGCTGCGCCACCGACAATACCGGAGTAGCGGAGCCGTTCTGCGCGAAGGCGAGCTGAATCTCCTCGCTCAGGAGGAAGTCGATCGCCTCCTCGGCGAGCTCCTTTTCGCGCGTGCCGCTCGGGATGACCCACATGAGAAGGACGAACGCGCGGTCCGCATCGGGCACCACGGCGCCGAGCTCCGGCTTCTGCCGCATGGCGGTGATCATGTCGGGGCTGTGCATGTTGCCGAGCGCGCAGTTCTTCTGCACAAGGTTTAGCGCCATGTCCGTGGA
This sequence comes from Pseudomonadota bacterium, assembly GCA_035437965.1. GTDB lineage: Bacteria > Myxococcota_A > Polyangia > Palsa-1104 > JAEUJZ01 > CALFML01. The sequence continues at coordinate 2,184 of DAOMZC010000833.1, read as the reverse complement.
CGTGGGCCAGAAGTACTTGACGAGGTCGCGGTGCGCCTTGGCAAAGTCGAGGACCCCTTTCAGGTCACTGGCCAGCTCCGCCGCCGCCGTGCCCGGCTTGCCGGCCGCGGCGACCTTCATGCAGGCGAAGGTGTAAAGCGACATGTAAAAAGAGTTGTAGAGCCCGAGCTGTCCCTTGAGCTCGGGCCGCAACAGATCGCCCCAGCTGGTGGGCGTGAAGGGGACCAGGGTCTTGTTGTAACCTAGGGTCATCACCGACTCGGGAAAGGTGATTCCGTAGCCTTCCCGGTAGACCCAGTTGTCCAGCGCGGAGGCGGCCACCTGCGCGCGGTTCGGGATGCGCGCCAGCTCGATCTTCTGGAACATCCCTTCCTTGATCGCAGGATACCCCTGCGTCGCATCGGTAAGGACCAGGTCGAACGCCGGCTGACCCGGGGGCGAGGCCTTCAGCTTGGGAATCGAGTCCCACCAGCCCGGATCGGGAATGACCGTGGCGCCGGTGAGCTCTTGAAAGCGCGGCACGAAGCTGGTGCGGAAGGTCTTCTCCCAGGCTCCGGAATAGATGAACACCCGCAGCGTGCGGCCGGCGTACTGCTTCTTCGCGGCTCCGGGGCTGCTGCTCGGCTGCTCGCGACGCCGGCAGCCGAGCTGCCCGAGCGCCAGACCGGCCCCGGCGGCGCCCCCCAGACCGAGCAGCGCCCGGCGCGACAGAACATTATCTTGCAGCGGTTTCTGGCTCACTTGGGACCTCCAGGGCTCGTTTTGGGAAAGTGACTTTGCGGGACCATCGCGACCGGGCGGACCCAGCCCGCGCTGGCCCCGCGGAGCTTGATCGGAAACGCGGCGAAGAAGAACCCAGACGGGCGCGGCAGGGCGCCGAGGTTGGTGAGCTTCTCCAGGTGCATGTGCTCGCGGGCGCGGCCGACGAAGTGCAAGGGGAAGAATCGCCCGTCGCCCTCTGCTTGCTGCCGCTGCATGGTGGCGTGCGAGACATCCATGGCGTAGGCATCGATGCCGATGAGGCGCACTCCCTGATCGAGCAGGTAGTTCAGTCCCTCCAGGGAGAGGCCCGCCTGGCGCGGCCAGTACTCCTTCTTGTCATCGATGTACTGATCGGCGCCGGTCCACAGGAGCGGAACGGCGCCCGGCGAAAGGACGACCTCGATGCGCGCGAGCTCGCGGCGCAGATCCTCGGCGGAGATGTCGCGGCCCTGGTGGGTGCGGAAATCAAGGCGCACCCCGGGACCTGAGCACCACGACAGCGGGACCTGGTCGATGGTCTTGGCCGGCTGGCCTTCCACCGTTGGGCCGAAGTGGTAGGGCGCGTCGATGTGGTTGCCGGCGTGGTCGCTCAGGTTCACCTGCGTCCAGGCGAGCCCCAGCGCCTCGGGGAAATCGCTCGCGGCGAGCTCGCCCTGGGCGCCCTGGAACTCGCGCAGGTTGAGGAAGCGGGCCATGGCGTGCGCGCCCTGCGCATGGCTCACGTGCTTGGCCTTGTAGCCCCAGGGCGGGTAGGCTGCCTGGTCCGGGTATACTCCCAGGTCGATGATCTCGAAGGGCTCGGTGAACATGGACATGGGAGTCAGCGTCCCGGGGCCAGGTGCGCGAGCGCGGCAGCGCGGGTCGGAGCGGAGCGGACGGCGGGGTCACTCATGGGGGTCTCCTTGGGCTGATCGGGGTCGGGAATTAGCGGCAGCGGACCGCGCACGCCCAGGTGCAGCGTCTCGCTGGCTGGGGGGCGATCGACAAGCGCGATGAGGGGCGCCGGGTGGTCGGGCAGCGCTACGAGCAGGCGCCAGCGGCCGGCGCTGAAGCGGGCGTCGAGCAGCCGACCGGTGAGCGCATCGGCGCGCGCTTCCTCCTCAGGGATTCTGGGCGGGAGCAGGAACAGCCGCTCGGGCCGCAGCACCGCGGTCGTACCGGCGCCGCAGACTTCTACCCAGGCGCCGCCGAGCCGGGCGCGATCACCGCGGCGCTCCTGGACGGGCAGGAAGGTCGCCTCGCCGAGCAGCGAGGCCACGAACGCGCTGACCGGGCGCTCATAACAGGCGGCCACTTCGCCGGCCTGCTCGACCCGGCCCTGGTTCAGCACCAGGAGGTGCGAGGCGAGCGCGAACGCGTCGTCGCGATCGTGGGTGACAAGGAGTGTGGTCAGGCGCAGCTCGTGGATGAGCGCGCGCAGCT
>DAOMZC010000832.1:0-3435 GCA_035437965.1 Pseudomonadota bacterium | reverse complement strand
GGGCAGCGGCCAGGGTCCGCCGCAGGTCATGACCCCGCCGCCGCCCGAGCCGCCCAAGCTCGCGTGGCAGCGGACCCTCATGCCGACCGCGGCCCTCGACCTCGCCCCGCGGGCGCGCGGGTGGTCGGTGGTGCGCGGCATCATCCACCTCCACTCGCCGCACTCGCACGACGCCTGCGACAACGACCCCCAGCCGGGCGGGCAGCTCAACGCGCCCTGCCTGGCTCACCTGCGCCTCGGGCTTTGCCAGACGCGGCAGGACTTCGCGATGCTCACCGATCACGCCGGTCACATGACCGAGGCGCCGTTCGAGTCGCTGTTCCTCCTCGATGCGGCGGCCGGCGACGAGCCGGTGCGCGAGCGCGGCACGGCGATCGGCAACTCGCTGCGCTGTGACGACGCCGTCGCCCCGGGCCAGCGGGTGCTGCTGACCGTCGGAGGCGAGAACGAGCTGATGCCGGTCGGGCTCCACCACCACCTGGGCGACACCCCGGACGAGCGCGCCGCCAACATGAAGGCCGAGTCCCCGGCCGCGGTGCAGGCGTTCCATGATGCCGGCGGCGCGGTGCTCGTGCCGCACGGCGAGTCGCGGTCGCCTGAGCTCCTAAAGACCCTCGCCGCCGCCGGCCTCGACGGCATGGAGGTGTACAACCTGCACGCCAACATCGACCCCAAGATCCGCTCCACCTACCTGGATCTGGACGCCCTCGGCGCGGTGGCCGGCCTGGCGCCGTGGCTGCCTGCGACCCCGGTTGAGGAGGGCGGGCCGGAGCCGGACCTGGCGATGCTCGGGTTCCTTTTGCCCAACCGCAACCAGCTTGGCAAGTTCGACACCCTGCTCGGCCTTGGGCGGCGCCTTTTGCCGATGGCCGGCTCGGACATCCACGAGAACTCGTTCAAGCAGCTGCTCGCCGACGGGGAGCGCGGCGACTCGTACCGGCGGCTGATGCGCTGGTTCGGCAACCACCTGCTCGTCCCCAAGGGCCAGCCGCTGACCCCGGTGCTGCTCAACGAGGCGGTGCGCAGCGGCCGCGGCTACACGGTCTTTCACCTGTTCGGCCCGCCCGAGGGCTTTGATTTCTACGCCGAGCCGGCGGCGGCGGGGCAGCCGGTGGCCGAGCTCGGCGACACCGCGCTCGTCGGCGCCAAGCTGCACCTTGTGGCGCCGCGGCCGCTACCCAAGGACGATCGGCGCGCCGAGCCGGTCCTGCGCCTGACGCTGCTGCGGGTAGCGCCCGGCGACAGCGCGGCGCAGGTCGTGCAGACGCGCCTGTGGTCGGCGGCCGAGCTGCAGTCCGGCGCCGCCGCCTTCGTCGTCGATACCGGCGCCGCGGGGCCCGGCGCCTACCGGGCCGAGGTGGCGGTGATCCCGCGCCACCTGGTGCACCTTGTGGCCGCGAGCGACCCGGCCGCTGGCGCGCCCTACCTGCACGAGTTTCCCTACCTCTACTCAGGCGTTATTTACGTCGAGGCTGCAAAGCCCCTTGGGCATACCGCGCGGCGCGGCGCTGCGGCACAATAGGGAGATAATCTCAGCGCTCCCGCGCCCCGAGGATCTCCGATGAAGACCACCACCGCGACCCTGCTGGCGCTGCTCGCCGCCGGGGCCTCCTTGCCGAGCCTGGGCTGCCGCGGCCGCGACCCGGCCGTCACCCGCCCCGCGTCGCTGCTCCGCAAGATGACGATCGCCGAGCTCGAGGCCAAGGTGCAGGAGGCCAAGGCCGGCAGCCTCAATCTGTTCATCTACGACAATAACTCCAAGGAGCGCTTCACCGAGAGCCACCTGCCCGGCGCCAAGTGGGTCGAGTTCGACGAAGTCAGCGAAAAAGACCTGCCCCCGGACAAGAGCGCGACCCTGGTCTTTTACTGCACCAATGAGCATTGACGCGCGAGCTTCATCGGCGCCGTGCGCGCCATCAAGCTCGGATACAAGAACGTCTATCACCTCCCGTCCGGCATCGCGGGCTGGGAGAAGGCCGGCAAGCCCGTCGAAAAAGGCGCCTAGCCAGCGGCGCGGCCGTCCCGCACCCTCAGGAGAACCCCATGTCCACGCTCTCGACTCTCGCGCTCGGCCTCGCTTCCGCCTGCGCGCTGCCGGCGCTCACGGCCTCGGCGGCGTGGGCCGACGGCTGCTACTCCTGCGCCGGCGGCAGCAGCGACGCCTGCAAGGACTACTGCCGCTACACCGGCCAGAACACCTTCGCCGCCCACAAGGCGTGTGAACAGAAGGGCTGCAAGGTGAAAGACGTCGTGGCCTGTCCGACGGCGGCAAACTACAAGATCTGCCTGGCGCCGGCGCCCTCGCTGCCGGTGCTGGCCGCCATCCCGTGGTGTCCCGCCCCGCCGCGCAGCTAGCCGACCGGCGGTTGCAAGCTGGCGGAGCCGCACGGAAACGGCGCGCTCGGTTGTTAGGGCTGAAAGGGCCCGGGCTTCTGTGGTAGTGGGTTAGTGGGTTAGTGGATAGGCGAGCCGGGATTTAACCGCGCCCAAAATGACAAGCGAGCAAGGCGCTCTCCGCCGAGGCGCATGGGGTACATGATGAGCATGGACATGGACAGGGACAGGGGACGCGGCGAGCGACTGCTGGTCCTTATCGACAACGACCCGGTGCTCAGCGAGCGGCTCACCGCCGTGCTTGCCAACTACCACTTCCGCGTCCAGGTAATCCCCGACGGCAACGATCTGCTCATGGGGCCGCAGCTGCACCCGGTGCTGATCGTGCTGTGCATCGATCCCAAGCGCCTGGGCTGGGCGATCTGCAACAAGATCAAAAAGACCGTCCAGTACCGCGACGTGCCGATGATCGTCACCTCGCAGGAGGCGACCGAGAAGGACTTCGACGATCACAAGAAGCTGCGCACGCGGGCCGAGGAGTACCTGCACAAGCCCTACAGCGTCGAGCTCCTGCTGAGCAAGATCGACCCGCTGGTCGGGCTCGACATCGCCGCCGTCGATCAGCCGATCGAGACCATCGATGACGCGGCGATCGAGGAGATCTCCGTCGACGACGCGGTCATCGAAGAGGAGCTGCCGAGCGGCCCGCTGGCGCTGCAGGGGCGCGGTCCGGGCGCCGCGGGCAGCGCCGCGGTCGACGACGACATCGACCTGGAGACCGACGCCGCTTTCGACGCCATCGGCGCCAACCAGGCCTCGCGCAAGTCGCCGCTGCAGGCGGTCGCCAGCGTCGCCCTGGAGAGCAAGCTGGGCAGCGGGCCGCACCCGCAGCGCAGCAGCGACTCCGGGCGCTCGGGCCGCTTCGGGCTGCCGGGCGTGAGCGTCGGGCTGCTCGAAGAGCCCGACAAGGCGCTGCCCAGGCCCCCCGACAAGCCCAGGGAGCCCGAGAGAGAGCCGGTGCGCGAGTCCGAGCGGCCGCGCCCGCCCGAGCCGGCGTGGGCGGGCGGCCCCGCCGAAGACCTGCCGACCATGCACCTGCCG
>DAOMZC010000831.1:0-3438 GCA_035437965.1 Pseudomonadota bacterium | reverse complement strand
GTGGAAGGGGCTTGCCGTCGCCGCGGTCGCGCAGCACCGCCCACGCGGCGGCCGACAGGACCACCTCGCCCGGGTGGGCGTAGCGCGCCGCCTGCCCGACCTGCTCGACCGGCTGACCAGCGAGGAAGAACTCCCAGCGATCCCGCCCGCCGCCGACGTGGACGATGCCCAGGTTCCCGACCCCGACGCTGATCTTCAGCGACAGCCGGATATCGTCGCTGACCTGGAAGGCGTGCAGCCGGCGCTGGGCGAACAGCCCGCACTGCGCCGCGCGGTGGGTCGCCGCGGCCAGCTCCGCCGCCGCCGTCCCCGCCGGCCACACCGCCAGCAGCGCGTCCCCGGCGAACTTCATGACCTCGCCGCCGTGCGCCACCACCAGGTCGACGAGCTGGCTGAAGTACAGGTTGAGCACCCGCGTCAGCTCCTCCGCTCCCGTCGGTCCCTGCTGGGCCAGGCGCTCGGTGAGCGCCGTGAAGCCCGAGATATCGGCGAACAGCACCGCCGCCGCGAAGCGATCCGCGCTGGGCGCGCTCGGCGGGCTGGGATCGGCGGCGTAGCGGCGTACGATCAGCGGGGGGAGGTAGCTCGCCAGCGTTTCCAGAATTGTTTTCGAGGACACGTTTTTAATAGTTATTATAAGATTGCTCCGCCGGTGGTCGCTGATCTTTCGCGCCGCTGTCGCCGCCCCGAGCGGCGCGGCGCGGCGCGGCTCGTGAGCCTACGGAGTCGGGCGGCTCAGGCTCTGGGCGCGCGCGCGTAGCGGTTCGTAATCACTCCGCAAAGTGGGAGCGCGCTGCAGGGCGGTGGTCAGCAGGCGCAGCGCCTGACCGGCCTGCGACCGCTGCTCCGACGGTGGGGCGCGCTCGGCCAGGGCTAGCCGCAGCGCCGCGTCCTCTGCATCGACAGCGGGGAACTGCGGGGTCAGCGCGCGCGCCTTGGCCAACGCCTCTTGTGCCCGCGCGGTCAGCTCGGCCCGCTCGCCCGGACGCGCCCCCGGCAGCATCACCTGCAGGCGCAGGGCGCGCGCGAGCACCAGGCACAGCTCCACGCTGTCGCTGCTCAGCGACTCGCTGGCCGACCGCTCGGCGCGCTTGAGGAGCTCCAGGGTGGGACGGTGCTGGCTGCTCTCCCACTGCGCCTGCAGGAGTAGGAGCTCCGCTTCCTGCAGGTGCAGCCGCGCCCGCGCCGGCTGCCTCTCCCGGGCGGTGGCGAGCGCCGCGAACCCGCTTGCCAGCGCTTCCTCGGGCGAGCGACCACTGGCAAGCAGGATTTCGGCGCGCCGCCCGGCGAGCTGCGCCCGCAGAAGAATTCCCTCGAAGCTCTGCGGAAACTCCTGATTCTGCCGCGCGATGAGCGGCGCCGCCTCGTCAAGCAGGGCCGCGCCGTCACCCCCGGCCGCGACCAGCCCGGGCGCCCGCGCGAGCAGCGCCATATCGAGAAGCTCCAGCACCTCTTCATCATGCGGCTGCAGCTTGAGCTGCCCGCGCAGTGTAGCCAGGGCCTTCTCGATGAGGGCGCTCGGGTCCCGCCCGCGCAGCCGATCGATCTCGGCCGAGGTCAGATAAAAAAGCCCCTGCTGCACGGCTATCGGCGCGGACTCCGCGGTGAACTGACTCAAGATCGCGAGCTCCTGCAGCGCCGCCTGCAGGATCGGGTCGGGATCGCCGTTGTGACCGCCCAGGTACTCCGCCAGGAGCAGATATGTAGCGATCAAATCGTTATGCGGGATCCACATGTTGGGATTCAGGCGAATTCCGCTCTTGGCGCTGGCGATCGCCTGATCGAGGACCGGCCGCGGATCGAGCCCGTGCTCGATCCGAAACGTCGCGATGACGAGCTGCAGATTGTTGGCGATTACGTGCAGCCCCTCTGCATCCGGGTGAAGCTGCAGCTCGTCGTTGACGAGCCGGCTGCCGAGCTGCGCGCTGGCCTGCGGATCCAGCCCGCTCGCCTGCTCCCAGCGCGCTACATAGCTATAGCCCAGAGCGAGCTGGCCGCGCATCCTGGGCAGCGTCGGGTCGGCCTGCAGGGCACGCTCACAGGCCGCCTTCAGCGGCGCAAACGCCGGGCGGACATCCCGGCTTCCCACAACATCTTCAAGCATCTGGACGCCCCAGAAAGTCGTCTCTTCCTGGTGCGCCTGCGGGTCGCTGCGCGCGATGTCGGTAAGCCGCGCGTACAGCTGCGCGATGCGCTCCCGGCCGGCCGTATCGCTAGCGTTCTTGCCCGCCTCCTTCCGGCGCAGAACACGCTCGGCTACCGTCTGCATGCGCAGCGCTTCCGGATCCCACGGGGCCTCCAGCTCGGCCTGCCGGGCGGCCGCCAGCATCCCCTCGTAGTCCTTCTGCAGCCAGCAGATGAGCGCCCGCTGCAGCGCCGGTGATTCCGACTGCGCGCCGCTGCTCAGCTCCAGGTGCTGCAGCGCCGGCTGCATCAGCTGCACCTGCAGCTCCTGCTTGCGCCGCTCCAGCGCGCGGAAGTCGCCGGAACGAGAGGCCCGCATCACCGCGGCCTCATAGAGCACCGCCAGCGTGTGGCCCAGCGCCGCATGGACCTCCGGGGTCTTATAGCCCGCCGCCAGCGCCTGCTCCAGCTGCGGACGCGCCGCCTCCGGCTCGTGCAGGACCATGTGGCCGCGCCCGAGCGCGTAGTGCGCCGGACCGCGCCTGGCCGGCTCCAGTGATTCCATAAGCTGGGTAATCTGCGCCATGCGCTTGCGCACCACCTGGCGCTCCCGGCTGATGTCGTGCAGCGGCAGGGCGTAGGCGGCGCGCATGAACAGCTCCATCTCCTTGACGTCCTGCCCGAGGCGCTGCGCCAGCTGCGCCTGCTCGGCGGCGCGCCGCCGCTGCTCGACCGCCTGCAAGCTGGCCCGCGCCCCCACCGCCAAGAGCGCCAGCAGGCTGACGGCCAAAAGCCCCGACAGCGCGACCAACGTGCGGTGCTTGCGCGCCTTTTTGATCAGTCGATACGACAAGGTAGTCTGCCGCGCCGCGATCGGCTCACCAGCGAGGAAGCAGCCCAGGTCCTGCGCCAGCGCCAGCGCCGTCTGATAGCGCCGCTGCGGCTCCTTGCTCAGGCACTTCATCACGATGGTCTCGATGTCGATCGGGACCGCCGGGTTCTTGCGGCGCAGCGGAACCGGCTCTTCGTTGAGCACGGTGAGCAGCACCTGCACCGTACTCTGGCCATCAAAGGGCGGCTGACCGCACATCAGCTCATACAGCATCGCGCCCAGCCCGTACACATCCGAGCGAATGTCGGTGTGACTGTGATCACCCTGCGCTTGCTCGGGAGCCATATACGCCGGCGTCCCCATCACCATGCCGGTCTCGGTCAGGTGCTCGGTCGCGCTGGAGTCGCGGGCCAGCCCGAAGTCCATGAGGACCGGGCGCAAGCCGCCTTCCGGGCGACGCTCGACCATGACGTTGGCAGGCT
>DAOMZC010000830.1:0-3439 GCA_035437965.1 Pseudomonadota bacterium | reverse complement strand
CCGGCGCTGGCCGCCGGTCCCGAGGTCGGGCGATGACCGCGCCCGCCGCCGGCCCGCCCGCGGAAGACGGGGAGTACGAGGCGGTCATCGGCCTTGAGTGCCACGTCCAGCTGCGCACCGCCAGCAAGGCGTTCACGGCGGCGGCGACCGAGTTTGGTGCTCCGCCGAACACGCTCATCGATCCGTACACCCTCGGGCTGCCGGGCAGCCTGCCGGTCCTGTGCGGGCGCGCCGTCGAGCTCGCGCTGCGTCTGGGCCTGGCCTGCGGCTGCCGGATCGCGCTGCGCAGCGAGTTTGCGCGCAAGAACTACTTCTACCCCGACCTCCCCAAGGGCTATCAGATAAGCCAGTACGACGCGCCGCTATGCACGGGCGGCGCGCTTTCGTTCATGCTCCACGGACAGCGGCGGGAGGTGCGCCTCATCCGCATCCACCTGGAGGAGGACGCCGGCAAGAACCTGCACGCCGCCGACGGGCGGGCCTCGCTAATCGACTTCAACCGCGCCGGCGTGCCGCTGTGCGAGATGGTGTCCGAGCCGGAGCTGCGCTCGGCCGAGGAAGCCGCGGAGTACCTGCGGGCGGTCCGCCGGCTGGTCCGGTTTCTCGGCGTGTCCGACGGAAATATGGAAGAGGGCTCGCTGCGCTGTGACGCCAACGTGTCGCTGCGGCGGCGCGGCACGACGGCGCTCGGGCAGCGCACCGAGCTTAAGAACATCAACTCGTTCAAGCATGTTCAAAAGGCGATTGAGCACGAAATCGCGCGCCAGACGGCCATCCTGCGCGCCGGCGGGCAGGTCGCGGCAGAGACGCGCGGCTGGGACGCGCAGCGCGGCACCTCGCGCAGCCAGCGGAGCAAGGAGGCGGCGCACGACTACCGCTACTTCCCCGAGCCCGACCTGCCGCCGCTCGTGATCTCGCCCCAGTGGCTCGCCGAGATCCGGGACAGCCTGCCGCGGACGCCGCTGCAGCGGTACGAGCGCTACCGCGAGCGGCTCGGGCTGTCGCCCTACGATGCCGCCGTGCTCACCGCCGAGCGCGAGCTGTGCGACTACTTCGACGAGCTGCTCGCCGCGCTCGGCCTGCCCGCGGATGCGGCGGGCGCGCGCGAGCTGACCCCCGCCGAGCAGGCGCTGGCCAAGCTGGGCAGCAACTGGCTGGCCAGCGAGCTCCTCGGGGCCCTGAATCGCGACGAGCGCCCCATCGAACAGTCGCCGGTGAGCGCGGCGGCGCTGGCCGAGCTCGTGGGCGCGGTCGCCGGCGGCGTTCTGAGCGGCAAGCAGGCCAAGGAGGTGCTCGGGCGGATGTACACCCAGGGCGAGCGCGCCGCGGCGATCATCGACGCGCTGGGCCTGCGCCAGCTGACCGACGCAGCGGCGATCGAGGCGGTCTGCCAGCGGGTGGTCGCAGCGCCGCAGAACCAGGCGCAGGTCGCCCGGTACGCGCAAAACCCCAAGCTCCTCGGCTTCTTCGTCGGGCAGGTCCTCGCCGAGACCGGTGGACGGGCCAAGCCGGAGCTGGTAAACGAGATCCTGCGGCGGCTCCTCTCCAGAAAGGTCTGATCTTGATGCGGTATGACGATCCTGCTCTTTTATCTCCGCTGCGCTGGGACGCCGCGACCGCGGAGCTCCTGCTTATCGACCAGCTGCGGCTGCCGCACGAGGAAATCTGGCACCGCTACCGCGACCACCAGCGGGTCGCCGAGGCCATCCGCACGATGGTCGTGCGCGGGGCGCCGGCGATCGGCATCGCCGCCGCCTATGGGGTCGCCCTGGCGGCGCGCCAGGGGGCGGATCTGGACGCCGCGCTCGGGACCCTGGGCGCCACCCGCCCGACGGCGGTGAACCTGTTCTGGGCGCTCGGTCGGATGCGCCGGCGGATCGCGGCGGCGCGCGCGGCGGCGGGGGGGACGCCGGATCCGGGGGCGCTGTTCGTCGCCCTGCTCGCCGAGGCCGAGGCCATTCGGCGCGAGGACATCGAGATGTGCCTGCGCATGAGCGAGTTCGGCGCCCCGCTGCTTCCCGACGGCAACATCCTTACCCACTGCAACGCCGGCGGCCTGGCGACCGGCGGCTACGGCACCGCCGTCGGGGTGATCCGCACGGCGCACCGGCAGGGCCGCCGGATCGCGGTGTTCGCCGATGAGACGCGCCCGTACTTGCAGGGGGCGCGCCTGACCGCCTGGGAGCTGCAGCGCGCCGGGGTCCCGGTCACCCTCATCACCGACAGCATGGCCGGCCACCTGATGGCGCGGCGCGAGGTGGCGGCGGTGATCGTCGGCGCCGATCGGATCGCCCGCTCGGGGGATGTCGCCAACAAGATCGGCACCTACTCGCTGGCGGTGCTGGCGCACGCGCACTCCATCCCGTTCTTTGTCGCGGCGCCGCGCTCGACGCTCGACTTGAGCTTGCCCGACGGCTCGCTGATCCCGATCGAGGAGCGCAGCGCCGCCGAGGTGACCAGCATGGCGGGCATTGCGATTGCGCCGGCGGGCGTCGCGGCCCGTCACCCCGCCTTCGACATCACCCCGGCGCGCCTCATCACGGCGATCATCACCGACGGCGGCGTCGCCCACCCGCCGTACGATCTGTCGCTCGGCGAGATCGCCGCCGTCTAGAAGACCAGAGCGGCGGCGGCCGAAGACGAGACGCTCAGCCGCCGGCGAGCAGGCGGACGAGCCGCCAGACATCGAGCGCCGCCCGCGCGGCCCGCCGCGGGCTGTGGAGCAGGGTCGCCGGCCGGCGCAAGAGGACGGGCTCGCTCAGCAGCGACAGCCCGAGCTCGATCCCGGCCGGCGAGGCGAGCAGCGGCAGCCCGAGCACGGTCGGCAGCGCCTGCAGCCGCGGCAGCAGCGCCGACGACGCCGCGAGCACCAGGTCGGGCTCGACGAGGCCCACCTCGACGACGCAGCGCGAGTCGGCAAAGCCCAGCGCATGCAGCGACAGCCGCTGGCGCGCGAGATCGCGTCGCACCTCCGCCGCGACCACCTCCACCCCGCAGCCGCGCGCCAGCAGCCACTCGGTCCATTGCCAGGCCCAGTGCTCGAGCCCACCGCGCTGCGGATCGAATCGATCGAGGATCAGCGCGATCTTCATGCCGGCTCGCCGGGTCGCCGCCCGTCCCATGCGCGCGCGTCGCCCTGGGCAACCACGTCGGCATCACCCGGTCCGGCGCTCATCGTGATCCCCTTCGCCGCGCGGTCCGGCCCCCACGGGGCCGAGGGCGCGCAGGCGGGTGATGTCGGCCCAGACATCGGCGACGTCGGAGCCGACGCCATGCCCGCCGGGGCGCTCGTCGATCAGCGCCGGGTCGAGGTCGTGGGCGCGCAGCAGGGCGTGCACCACATCGCGCGTGCGTTGCGGCCGGCCCGAGCCGACGTTGTAGACCAGGCCGGCGCTGCCGTGGCGCATCCGCAAACACTGGCGGGGAACTGCTCTACGCC
>DAOMZC010000829.1:0-3445 GCA_035437965.1 Pseudomonadota bacterium | reverse complement strand
AGCCGGACCGTCGCCAGGACGCGCTGACCGCTGGCGCTGCGCGGGTCCCCGGCGACCGCGCGCTCGGCCGCGGCCAGCGCTTGCGCGAGAGCCGCAGCCCAGGCAGAAGGATTTTTGGCCGCCTCTGCGCTTGCCAGCCCCAGCTCGGCCGCCAGCATGGTGCACAGCGGATCTTTGGCGCTCAGCGCCAGGCAGGCGGCGAGCGCCGCGCGGGCGCGGTCGCGGGCCGCGGACGCCTCCTGGCCGCTACGCGCGCTGTGCTGGACAGAGAGGACGTGGGCGGCGAGCAGACTCTGCTCGTGCTCCAGCGACTTGTCACCGCGCTCTTCGGCGGCCTGCAGATCGCTGAGGGTCCGCGTGAGCGCGGCCTTGAACGGCTCCGGCTGGGCGGCATCGCCCGCGTAATAGCGCGCCGCAGTCAGAGACAGGAGAGCGAGGTTACTGTAGCAGTCGCTGAGGCTCGGCCGGTGCGCCACGCAGTCCTGCCCGCTGCGCATGCCAGCGGCGAGCTCGACGCGCGGGTCGCGCCCGTGCTCGCGCAGATAGTCCGCCATCATGTAGCGGAAGAAGGCGGCGTTCGAGTACGGAATGACGTAGTCCGGATCCAGCTTGATGGCCTGCTCGGTATTGCGCAGCGCTTCCTGCAAGTCCTCATTGGGGTTCTCGAGGTTGGCCAGCTTGACGCGAGCGCGGAACACATAGGCCCCGGCCAGATCGTTGTAGGCCCAGGGGAACCCGGGCCGCAGCTCGATGGCGCGATGGAAGTAGTTGATGGCCTCGGCGATCGACACGCTGTAGGGGAGCCGCTTACTGTCTTCAAAGAACAGCACGAGCACAAGTCCGCTGCCAAGGTCGTTGTAAAGGAACTCATTGGCGGCGTTCTGCTTGATCGCGGTCTCGGCCAGCGCGCGCATCTCCTTGACCTGCGGCCGCGGATCGCCGCCGGTATCCAGCAGCTGCTGCGCCATCAGCTGCTGCACCGAGACCGCCAGCTCGTAGCCGGTGGCCCGCTTGGGTCCGGCGGTGATGGTGTCACGGCAGGCCGCCAGCGCCGGTGCCAGGAGCTCTGCCAGCGGCTGACCGCGGTCGTAGCGCTGGCGCATGAGGGAGAACCACGCATCGGCGCGCGCCTCATGCAAGTTCGCATCGCTCCGGCCGAGCGTCACTGCCTGCTCGTAGAGCTTCAACGCTTCGAGCAGATCGGTCTCGGGGTGCGCATCATTGCCCTTGCGGTAGCCGGTCAGCCAGCGCTCGTACAGAACGTCCGCCTTCAGCTTGATCGCCTCGTACAACCAGGGCGACTGCTGCAGCGCGCAGCTGGCCTGGCTCAGCGCCTCGTCGAACTGCCGCTTGTAGAACGCGATGAGACCCTTGAGGTAGCTCGCCGACTCGAGCTCGACCGAGCTGCTCTGCTCCAGGTGCAGCAGCGCCTCCGGAAGCAGCTCCTTTTCCAGGGCCTGCCGGCGCTCCTCCAGCCACCTCCGGTTGCCCTTGCGCTGCTCGGCGCGCAGGGTTTCGTCGTAGCGCTGGCTGAGCACCCGGCCCAGGGCATAGTGCAGATCGGCCGAGCGGTTGCCGCTGTTCCACGAGTCCATCAGGTGTTCGTAGGCGTGCTGCGGCTCCTGCAGCGCCAGGTAGCCGCGACCCAGGCCATAGTGGGCAAGGCTCCCGCCTTCGGTCCCCAGATCCCCGAGCTGCCGCTCCAGCCGCTGCATGCGGGTGCGGATGAGGCCCTGCTCGTAGCTCGTGTCGTGCAGCGGCAGCTCATAGACCGCGCGCATGAACCACTCGATCTCTTTTACATCCTGCCCGAGCTGGCGGGCGCGGCTCGCCTGCTCGCGCGCCACCTGCTGCTGCCGCGCCGAGGCCAGCCGCGACTGCATCCCGTCCACCGCGAGCACCGAGATTCCCAGCAGCGAGGCGGCCGAGATCGCGACCAGGGTCTTGTTCTTGCGCAGCCGCTTCTCGATCCGGTAGCGCAGGCTGCTCTTGCGGGCGAGGATCGGATCGCCGTTGATGTAGCGCTGCAGGTCCTCCGCCAGCGCCTTGGCGCTGTCGTAGCGCTGCGGCGGCTCCTTGCGCAGACACTTGAGCGTGATCGTCTCCAGATCGATCGGCAGCGCGGGCACTAGCTGACGCGGCGGAGTCGGATCGTCCCGGCTCACCATCACCAGCATGACCAGGAGGGAGCTGGCGACAAACGGCGGCTTGCCGGTGAGCAGCTCGTAAAGCGTCGCCCCCAGGCTGTAGACGTCGGTGCAGCGGCTGATCTGGCTGATGTCGCCGCGCGCCTGCTCGGGCGCCATGTACGCCGGGGTTCCAAGGAGCGTGCCGGCCTCGGTGAGGCCGGTATTCACTCCGGTCTCGCGAGCGATTCCGAAGTCCATCACGATCGGGCGCAGCCGGCCGTCCGGCCCGACCTCGATCATGATGTTGGCCGGCTTCACGTCGCGGTGGACGATGCCCTGGCGGTGGGCCTCGTGCAGCGCCTCGGCGACGTCACGAATGACTTGCACCTTCTGCGCCAGCGACAGCCGCGGCGCCGCCTGTTCGAGCGACTGACCGGCGACATACTGCATGGCGATGTAGGCCTTGCCGCCCACCTCGCCTACTTCAAACACCTTGCAGATGAGCGGGTGATCGATGCTCGCCTGGGCGCGCGCCTCCTGCTGGAACCTCTGCGCCATCGCCGGATCTTCGGTGTGGATGAACTTGAGCGCGACCACGCGTCCCAGGCGCCGATCGCGCGCCATGTAGACCGCGCCCATACCTCCGCGACCGAGCAGCCGGATGAACTCGTAGCGCTCCCACTCGGGGACCGGGAACTCGCGCTGCGCTGCCGCCGCCCCGTCGGTCGGGCTCCCGGGCTGCGCGCCGGCGAGGGTCGCAGCTGTACTCACCTCCTCTTCGGGACCTTCGGGGTGCGTGCTTTTGCCCATCGCCTGGTTCAGTGTCGCACAATCGCTGCCGGTGAGGTACGGTCCTGTTGCAGCACCGCGCCGCCGCCGGTAGCGGCGCTGCCTTTTCGCAGGAATTCGTGAATTCCGGGTTGCCATCGGCGCCCGCCGAGGACGCGGGAGCGGGAAATCGGACGACGCTCCCAGGCTCAATCAGGTTGCCGAGGAGGAGCTGCCTTGGTAGCGTAGGGGCGTAGAAAATTCCTACAGGAGACATCCAATGAAGATCATTTTCTCGGCTCTGGTAATGTTCGCGCTGGCCATCGGCTCCCCGAGCAGCTCGCACGCTGCGGAGGCCAAGGCCCCGGCCAAGCCGACCGACAAGAAGCAGGACAAGCCGGCGCCCGGCCCGGAGAAGAAAAAGGACGGAAGCGGCACGAACACCTCGGACGCCTTCAAGTCAAGTCGGAACTAATCGCTCCCCGCCGCGCGCTCCATTGAAGAAACCGCGCCCTCTGGCCTCTCTGGCCCGCTGGCTCCCTCTGCCG
>DAOMZC010000828.1:0-3447 GCA_035437965.1 Pseudomonadota bacterium | reverse complement strand
CTGCCCGGGGCCGTCGACCCTGGTAAAGAAAAGGCCAAGGTGGATTTGACCGGCGCCAAGCCCGGTCAGACGCCGCCCGATCGGACCAACATGTCGACCGGCAGCAGCGCCGGCAGCCCGGGCCAGTTCAGCGGGGTGAAGGCGCTCGAGTGGGGCCAGCCCAAGGCGCCGCCCAAGCTCAACCTGCCAAAGCCCGCGCCCCCAAGTCCCAGCGAGCACCACCTGGCGCCCGAGCCCGGCCCCAAGAAGTAAAATCTCGGGCGCCCAGAGCGCGCAGCTTCTCGGGTCACGCAGCTTCTCGGGTCACGCAGCTTCTCGGGCCACGCAGCTTCTCGGGTCACGCAGCTTCTCGGGCACCGGGCGGCGGCCTTGCCTTGCCTTGCCTTATGAAGGTGCGTGGCGACTGACGCCAGGGGCAGGCCGCGGCCGGCAGGAAAGTTGCGGCGACCGCCGCCGCTTCTGTATAGTCCGCCCCACATGCACGGTCGTCCTTCGTCCCGCTCAGCGCCAACGCCGCAACTCTCCTGCCGGCCGCCGCGCCGCGGTCTGGCTCGGGCTCTGCTGGTTCTGGCCCTGCTTGGGGCCGGGGTGCTCACGTCCGCGGCCTGCACCCGCCGGATCGGCGACGCGTGCCAGACCAACGTCGAGTGCAGCCCGCTCGGCGATCGCTTCTGCGATCTCGCCTCGCCCAGCGGCTACTGCACGGTCGAGGGCTGCGACAGCGCGAGCTGCCCGGACAGCGCGGTGTGCGTCCGCTTCTTCTCGCTGAAGGTCGGCAGCGGGGCGCAGTGCGACTCGCAGCTCGTCGCGATGTCGCCCACCGACTGCACCGCCAGCAGCGGCTGCTGCGTCGCCGGCACCCCCGGCTGCTGCCAGCTCGGCGAGCAGTGCCTGTGCTCCCAGGCCGGCTGCGGCACCCAGGGCTACTGCGCCAGCGAGAGCACCGAGCGCCGCTGGTGCATGCATGCGTGCAATAACGACGGCGACTGCCGCGACGGCTACCAGTGCCAGAGCACCGGCGGCAACGGCTCGCTCGCGGTGACCGTCCGCAACTCCGATGGGACGATCTCGCTGCCGACCTACAGCTACTGCGCGCCGCCGCTGTAGGGCGCCGGCGGTCGCGCCCGTGCTCTCAAGGTCCCTTGCCGCGATGAGGACTCCGTGTCGAGCTCCGTGCCCAAAGACGTGAAGGGTCGCCTGCGGCAGCGCGGGCAGGACGTGCTCGGCGCCGGCTGGTCGTGGACGACCCGGCTGGTCGAGGCGCTGGCCGCGACCACCTGGCGGCTGCGGCGATACCTCTTGCGCCGCGCGGTCTCCAGCCTGGGCTCGGTGGCCGGGGTGGTCGTGCTGGTGTTCGTGCTGCTGCACCTGATCCCCGGCGACCCGGTGGACAACCTGCTCGGCGAAGAGGCGCGGCCGCAGGACAAGGCCGAGCTGCGCAAGTGCATGGACCTCGACCAGAGCCTGCCGGTGCAGTTCGGCCGCTTCCTCAAGAGCACGGTCGACGGGACGCTCGGCTACAGCTGCCCCGATCGCAAGCTCACGGTGGCGGCGCGCATCAAGGCCGCCCTGCCGCCGACGATCCAGCTGGCGGTGGCGGGCATGGTGGTGGGCCTGCTGCTCGGGCTGCCGCTCGGCATCGCCGCGGCGCTCAAGGTGGACACGGCGTGGGATACGGCGCTGACGACGGTGGCGCTGCTCGGTATCAGCATGCCGTCGCCGTGGCTCGGGCCGATGCTGGTGTACATCTTCTTCGCGGTGCTGCAGTGGCTGCCCGGTCCCGGCGAGGATCCGGGCAAGCTGCGCGGCCTGGCGCTGCCGGCGGTGATGCTCGGCACCCACCTCATGGCGATGCTGGCGCGCATGACCCGCTCGTCGCTGCTCGACACCCTGTCCGAGGACTACATCCGCACCGCCCGCGCCAAGGGGCTGCCCGCCTGGAAGGTGGTCCTCAAGCACGCCATGCGCAACGCCCTCCTGCCGGTGATCACCGTCGCCGGGATGCAGTTCGGCTCGCTGCTCGCGGGGGCGGTGGTGACCGAGCGGGTGTTCGCCCGGCCGGGCCTGGGGACGCTGCTGCTGGAGGCGATCGCACAGCGCGACTACCGGGTGGTGCAGGGCTGCACGCTGGTGATCGCGGTCATGTACGTAACGGTGAACCTGATCGTCGACGTGCTGTACGCCGCCGTCGACCCGCGGATCCGCGTATGAGCGGCGCCACCGGCAAGGCCCGGCTGATGCTGCCGCGGCTCGGGGCGGGCGTCTATCTAGGGCTCCTGCTGCTGGCGCTGTTCGTGCTGCTGGGCCTTGTCGGGCCGCTCCTGTGCAAGCGGCCGCCGACCCTGCACGACCCGGATCACCTGCTGAACGGACCGTCGCTGCAGCACTGGCTGGGCACCGACGAGAACGGCTGCGACCTTCTGACCCAGCTCTGCTTCGGGGCGCGGGTGCTTTTGGGGATGTGCGTGAGCGTCGTCGGGCTGTGCCTGACGGTGGGCGTGCTGGTGGGGACGGTGGCCGGCTATGTCGGCGGCTGGCTGGACGAGGCGGTGATGCGGGTCATCGACGTGCTGCTGGCGTTCCCGGGCATCCTCCTGAACCTGGCGATCGTCGCCCTGGTGCCGCGCGCGGGGCTCGGCGTGCTGGTGTTCGCGCTGGCGGTCAACGGCTGGGTGGGCTACGCGCGGGTGGCGCGGGCGCAGGTGCTGCGGGTGCGCGAGCAGGAGTTCGTGCTGGCGGCGCGCGCGCTGGGCGTCGGGCCGGGGCGGGTGATGCTGCTGCACATCCTGCCGAGCATCTGGTCGCCGATCATCGTCCAGGTGACGTTCGGGCTGGCGGGGGTGGTGCTGGCCGAGGCGAGCCTGAGCTATCTGGGGCTGGGGCCGCCGGTGCCCTACACCTGGGGGGCCCTTTTGACCCAGGGCACGAACTACTTCTGGACCACCCCGCACCTGCTCTTGGTGCCGGGGCTGGCGATCGCCCTCATGGTGCTCGGGTGTAACCTGCTCGGCGACGGGCTGCGCGACTATCTGGATCCGCGGCGCGAGCTCAAGCGGCGCTGAGCGCCGGGTCGGTGCCGGCGGCGAAGGTGCCGTCGCGGTAGACGGCAGCGGCGAGCGGGACGCCCATGTGCTGGCAGAGCTGCCGGTAGTGCTCGGCGTCCCAGACGACCAGATCGCCGCGGCTGCCCGGCGAGAGGCGACCCGCGTCTTGGCGCAGGGCGCGCGCCGCGTAGCGGGTCACCCCCAGCCAGGCCTCGGCGCACGACAGGCCGAGCTGGGTGCAGCCGAGCGTCATCATGAGCGGCAGCGACTCGCTCAGCGAGGTCCCCGGGTTGCAGTCGCTGGCCAGCGCCACCGCGACCCCGGCGCGGACCAGCCGGCGGGCGTCCGGCCACGGCAGCCGCAGGGTCAGCGCGGCGCCGGGCAGGAGGTTGGCGACCACCCC
>DAOMZC010000827.1:0-3449 GCA_035437965.1 Pseudomonadota bacterium | reverse complement strand
ACAGGGCGATGCGCTCGCGGTCCTCGGCCAGCCGGGTCGCCAGATCGAGCAGGCGCGCCCGCGCCTCCCGCGGGAAGATGCCCAGGCCGCGCTCCTGCGCCGCCGCCATCAGCACGCCGTCGAGGCGCAGCAGGTTCTCCCGCGTGCGCTCGATGACCGGATCGACCTCGACCTTCAGGCGGAACAGCTGGGCGAAGTCGGCGTCGGCGTCGCGCAGCGCGTCGTACAAGTCGGGGGTCCCGACAAGGACCACCCGCACCGGCACCGGCACCGGCACCGGCCGCAGGGTCGTCGCATAAAGCCCGAGCGGGCCGACCGGATCCTCGGCGCCCAGGCGCCCCTCGCGCAGCACCCGCTTCATGCGCTCCCAGATCATCGGATCGGCCAGCAGATCCGCGGCGCGCAGCACCAGCACGCCGCCCATCGCGTTGTGCAGCGAGCCGGGCCGGATGCGGGTAAAGTCGGTGAGCAGGGCGCCGAACCGCGCCCGCCGCTCCAGGTAGCCGAACAGGTTGGGGTAGGTGGGGTTGGTGTCGTAGATTACCGGCGCCGGATCACCGGGACGGTTGGTCTTCAAGAGGTTTACCCGGAAGCGCGACAGGCGGGTCGCCAGCTCGGGGTCGCCCTCCTCGCTGTCCAGGCTCTCGGGGCGCGCCGGCTCGGGGGGATCGAAGAGATCCTCCCAGTCGTCGATGAGCGCCTGGCGCACCCGCCGCAGGTAGCGGCCGACCTCGGTCGACAGGCCGGCGAAGCGCTCGAACAGGTCGCGCATCTCGCGCTGAATGAGCGACGAGGCGCCGCTGGCCAGCGCGGCGTTCTGCTCGGCCTCGAACTTGGCGCTGTGGGCGCGGACCAGGCGCGCCGCCTTCTCGACCTGGCGGGTCAGCCGATCGGCCGCCCCCTGCAGGGCCTTCTTGGTCGACTCGTCCAGGACATCGAACTGCTCGGCCGACAGCGGCTTGCCGTGCAGGATGGGGAAGGTCTGCACCGCGCCCTGGACGGTCCGGACGCCGAAGCCGTGGGTGCGGGCGGTGGTCTCCAGGTCGGCCATGACCTGCTTGTTGCGGGCCTCCAGCTCGACGGTGAGCTTGGAGTGGGCGCGCTCGATGTCCTCGGCCTCGGCAAGCTGCGGGATGCGGTCGCGCAGGCCGTCGATGAGCTCCTCCATCGCCTCGACCAGCGCCGGCCCGGTACCCGGGGGCAGCAGGAACGGCCGCGGCGCCTCGGGGCGGTCGAAGTCGTGCACGTACACCAGATCGCCGGGGGTCGGCATGCGCGCCGCGAAGCGGGTCGCCACCTGGACCACGTCGTCCTCGATCATCACGTCGGGGTCGGCGGCGACGAAGACGTGAAAGCCCGGCTCGCGCGCCGACAGCCCGAGCTCGAGCGCGCGCCGCGCCACCGGGGTCACCAGATCGAACAGGCAGCTCTTCTGCGGCTCGCTTGGCAGCGCCTCGGGGTCGAGTTGGACCGAGACGCTCGCCGCCGGCACCGCGAAGCGCTGCCGCACCTTCATGCTGGCGCTCGGCTCCGATGGGAGCATGAGCGACGAGGTGGGCAGCGGCGACAGCTCGCTCGGCTCGCCCGCCGCCAGCTTGTCCGAGTCCGAGTCTTCAAGTTGGGCCAGCTCTTCCTCGGCCCCTTGCGACTGGCTGCTCGGCGCCGAGTTCCGGCTCGCCGGGTGGGCCGCGCTCGACTCGTCCGCCGGCTGGACCTCGCTTGATTCGCCCGCCGGCTCGGTCGCGCTCGGCTCGGCCGCCGACCTAATCGCGCTCGGCTCGCCCGCTGGCTGGACCTCGCTCGGCTTGTCCGCCGCGCCCGCGGCTTGGTCTCCGGGAGCAGCCGTGGAGCTAGGCTCGGATGTACTCATTTGGTGGACAGATGCAGCAGCGGTAGCAGTTTCTTCAGGTTCCATGGCGATAACACTGGAAGTCTATGTTCTACGAGACCGACCCAAATTGCGAGCGCCGCAACTTGCCTACCCCTACCCACGCCGCCTGACACAAGCGGCCTAGTCGGTGACTTTACCGGCCTCCAGGTCGACCCAGTCGGCGGGGCGCTCGATCGCGCACAGGCCGACCTCGTCCCGCAGGCGCGCCGCAAGCTCATCGGCTTCTTCTTCCATGCCCTCCCCTAATAACCACTCGATTTCACCGCGGCCACCGCCCAGCGAGCGGACGACCGCCAGGCCATCGTAGCTCTCGACGATCATCCGGACGTAGCCGATCTCTGCGAGCTGAACGCGGTAATAACGAGAGGGCATGAAGAGCTGCCAAACCTTACCAGGCCGGGCGCGCTTGTGGCGCGGCGGCCGAAATTAGGCCGAAATTAAGGGAGATCCAGCCGGGGGATGCGGGCGCCCGGGTACTGGCCCCGGCGATCGCCATCGCCGTTTGGGATGTACATCGCGCCCGAGTCGCCGCGCAAGGCGTGGATGCGCCAGATCAGCCGATCACCGGGGACGGCGTCGGCGCGGCGGCCGGGCACGGTGGCCTCGAACAGGACCGGGGCGAAGGCGCGCTGCGGATCCGGGTCGCGCTGAAACGTGTTCTGGGTCAGAAGGAGGACGGTGTCGAGCTCGTCGGCGACCGCGGCCTGCGGACGCAGCCGGACCTCGAAGCTGACGGTGATGTTGGTCACCCCGCTGCCGGTGAGGATGCCGTCACCGACAAGGCGCCAGTTGCCAGCCGGGATCGGGCCGTACAGGGTGTAGGCCGCCTCGAGAGTATCAGGAGAGTCGCCGACCCTCACGCCCGGAGCTCAATAGTAAGGTGGCTCTTTGTCGGCAAGGACCAGATCGAGCTCGGTCTGGCCGAAGCTCACCCACAAGGTGGGCGGGTTTTGGGTGCGCGGCGGCGAGCTGCACGACAAAAGGGCCCCAAGGAGGAGCCAGCAGGCCAGGCCGCGCGCGAGCGACCCCAGACGGGCGGGTGGGCGAAGGCGGACGCGGCGGGAGGCAGCGGGCGCGCCGTCCGCCCGGCGCCGGTTCAGGGAGGCCATGCGAGCGGTTACTCGGCAGAGAGCTCCAGCGGCAGCTGGACCTCGCCGAGCGGCTGCTGGCTGGCGCTGTCCAGGATCACCCACTGCAGGTGGACCTGGCTGCCCTCGGGCCGATCGATCCGCGGGAAGTAGAGGAAGCCTCCGGTCCGGCCGCCCGGCGGCAGCTTGCCGGCGGGCAGCGCCATGCGTGCCGCATCAGCGCGCGACCACGCGTAGTAGCGCGGTGAGTCCCACCAGATCGAGCTGCCGTACCAGCCGTAGCCCAGGCCCGGGCCCCACAGCCACGGGTTATTGTAGCCCCACCACAGCCGGCTGCCGCCATAGTAGCCGAAGCGCCCATACGAGCCGTAGCCGGGCCGGCTGTAATAGCCGCCGCCGTAGGACGGTCGGTGGAATCCGCCGCCGCCCCAGCTGTGACTCGGCGGGGCGACGCGCACGCCGCCCCCCAG
>DAOMZC010000826.1:0-3449 GCA_035437965.1 Pseudomonadota bacterium | reverse complement strand
CAGCCCCAGGCGACCAGCTCATCGTGCGCGGTGTGCTCGGCGATCTGCGCCAGCGACTTGCCGCCGTTGCGGGCCGGGTCCTTGATCTGCTCGCACAGCGCCTGCGGCGTCCGTCCGACCCAGGCCATCGAGCGCGGCGCCAGGTGCCACTGCGGAGCGCCCGGGACCCGCGCCAGGTCGAGGTTCTTGTCCTGATGACAGGACTTGCACTCAAGCCCCGGGACGCCGCGATCCTGGGGGCCGCGCGCCACCGGCGGATCGTGGACGCGCCCGGCGTCGCCCTGCGCCGGCGAGTCGCCATCGGGATGACAGTTGAGGCAGCGGGGATGCAGGAGCACCCGGCTGGCTTCCAGAAACAGCATCCGCGCGCGCTCGTCCCGATCCTTGACCGCGGCGAAGGACTCGGGCGAGCGCAGGCCGGTGGTCGTGGCCGGTGCGGCAGCCGCGCTCTGGTCCGCTGGCGGGCGCGCCTCGCCGCGGGAAGGGCCGGGCCCGCTGCCGACGAAGATCCAGGCCGCGCAGGCGGCCGCGGTCAATCCTTGGGACGGTGAGCGAAATCGCCTCATGCGCGCCCATCTTGCAGGAAGCGAAGATCACCGGCAATGCAGATCTTGAGGAATTACGCGCCTATTTCAGCCGCTGGCGCACTCCCTAGCAGGGCGCGTCACTGGGAGCCTGGAGGTGAGCCTGGAGCGCCGACAAGGGCAGCTCGATGACGAAGATGCAGCCCTTGCCGGGCAGGTTGCGTACGGTGATCTCGCCGCCGCTGGCCTCGACCGCCCGGCGGCTGATGGTCAGCCCGAGTCCGAGGCCCGTCCGATCCGCGCCCTTCTGCTGGAAGGGACGAAACAGCTCGTCGATCTTGTCGGTCGGCAGCCCGCCGCACTCGTCCTCCACTTCAATCCGGACGCGGCCTTTGGCTGCGTAGGCGCGCAGCGACACCTGCCCATGCGAGTGGCTGAACTTGAGCGCGTTGTGCAAGAGGTTGGTCAGCGCCGAGTTGAGGAGCTGCCGGTCGGCCGTAACTACCAGCGCCGGCTCGACCGGAGCAACGGCGAGCTGGATGTGCCGCGCCTGCGCCTGCACGGCGGTGGCGGCGCCGACTTCGCGGATGAATTCGGCAAGTCCGATCGGCTGCGGGTTCAAGTGCCCCGACTCGAGCCGTACATTGGTGAGCGCGCGCTCGATGAGGTCGCGCAGGTGGATGAGGCTCCGGTGCAGTACGGCGCTGGTGCTGCCGCTGAGGCCGACCTGACCTTTCTGCAGAACCTCGAAGGCCAAAAGGGCCGTGTTCACCGAGTTGCGCAGCTCGTGCGCCAGGGAGCCCATGCGTTCGTGCTCGCCTTCCGAGTCACTGTTCTCGGCTTCCTGCGCGTACGCTGTAACCGCCTCGGCAATCGACAGATCCAGGCAGGCGTTGAAGATGTGATAGTCGGCCGGAGTGATGAGGATATTTTTCTCAGCGGCCAGCTCGGTCATCGACTGGCAGATGTCGCCATAGACATAGACGACCTGGGCCAGCGGGATGCCGAGCTGCCGCATGTGACGACCCTGCCGGGCCGCGCTCTGGCGCAGCTGCTCGCTCGGCTGCCACGACTCCCTGATCGATGCCAGGGTTTCGTCCAGGAAGCGGGCGACTTCCTTTTCCACTTCTGCCCCGATTTCCGGAGTCAGATCTGTAACCGACCGCAGGGCCGCCATGGTGCGCGCGATGATCTCGCTGCGATGGGTCCGGATGAGCTGAAGCATGACTACGAGGATCATATTTCTTAAAACCGGAGAAGCACCTATGATAGGGAATATTCCCAGTACAACCCTGGGAATATTCCCTAAGGATCATGAGCCCATGATGGCTGGGTCCAGACTCAGGTACAGCATAAGTCAGTTAGCACGGGAGCGCCAGCTCGGGCCGGTGTAGCTGGACTACGGCGCGCGGCAGGGCACGCCGGGCATGCAGGAGTCGTACAGAGTCAGCGCCAGACTGGAGGTCTCCCGTCGTCGCAGCCAGCGCTCGCCGGGAAACTCGAGCCCGACCGCGCACAGGACGAGCGGTCTGCGCCGCGCCAGGTCTTCCAGCCGGCACGTCACGCTGGTCAGCGTCCGGCCGTTAAAAGGAGAGTAGAAGAAAAAGACCGAGCCATCGAGCTCGGCCTCGGCGGCGTTTTCATGGATGAACCGGACCCCAGCCAGGGCGAGCGCGGCGGCCAAGGAGCGGGCGCAGCGGACGAGCGGCTCCTGCACCTCCACCCCGCAGGCGCGTGCTCCCGACAAAAGGTGAGAAAGGATGACCACCCGCCCAAGCCCCGAGCCAAGATCAACGAACTGGTCGTCCGGCCGCAGCGGCACTTCCTGCACCATCGCGAGGATCTCGTCCACGCCGGCCGGCAGGTAGGGCACCGCGCCGGGCGGGAGGTCGGGAGCATCCGGCGGCGGCTCGGGGAGGCCGAGAAGCGCGTCGGTGAACGTCTCGCGCTCCGCGGCCGGCACGGACAAGAGCCGCTCGCGGAGCGCCGCGCCGAAAAGGGTGCCTGCTCTGAGCTCGGCGTGTGCCGCCCTGGCCTTATGTATAAGCGCATCGTCCACGGGGAACTCTCTAACACGGAGGTCGCGACAAGGGAAAACCAAGAATGCCGCAAAGCGCAAGCGCTGGGACACCGCAAAGCGCAAGCGCTGGGACATCGGAAAGGGCAAGCGCTGGGACACCGGAAAGGGCGAGCGCTGGGGCAAAAGGGAACCGCGGAGTGCTTGTAAGCGCCGACGGCGCTTGCTATGCTCTTGGCGTTGTCCTCTGAGCACCACAAACAAGAGCCCACAGTGGGAGCCGTCGTGGTGCACCCTGCGGGGAGCGGTTCGGGCAGTGCGCTCGTGTCCCTGCTTTCGCCGGAGGGCCGATTCCTGAGTACCAGCGCCGCGCTGACAGAGCAGCTGGACACGCTGGGGATTGTGGTCGCAGAGCGCCTGCTCGATATGATCGAGCCCGCGGATCGCGCGGCGGTGCAGGCCGCCTGGGACAGCGTCACCGCGGGGGCGTCGCACGCCGAGGTGGCGGCCCGCCTCGTGAGCCGCCGCGGTGGGCGCTGGTTCCGGCTGCAGCTGGGTCGCGCCGCGGCGGCGGCCGAGCTGCAGCTGTGCGCCGTGGACATCCATGCGCAGATGGAAGCGACGCAGCAGTGCGCGCTATATCAGACCGCGCTCGACAGCCTGCCCATGATGATCGCCATCTCCGATGCCGACGCCAACTTCCGCATCGTCAATGAGGGCTACTGCGCGCACTACGGCTACGCGCGAAAGGACATGCTCGGGCAGCCGTTCACCATGATCATCCAGCCGGCCGAGCGCCCGCGCTGGCGGCAGTGGCACTGCGACATCATCAGCGGCACGGTCGAGCCGGGCCGCGAAGCGCCGGTCGTATATCGCGACGGCCGCCGCGGGTTCGTTGCGGTGACGGC
>DAOMZC010000825.1:0-3451 GCA_035437965.1 Pseudomonadota bacterium | reverse complement strand
CGCGCCCGGCGTAGATCGATCTCGGCCTTGCGGGCCTCGGTCTGGGCGCGCAGGAGCGCCGCGTGGGCCGACGCCTCCTGCGCCGCCGCGCTGCCGACCCCGACCGACGAGCCGCTGAACGCCGCCTTGGCGCTGAGCAGGCCGCCCTGGGCGCTGGCTTGCACGACCTGGACCTGGGCGTCGGCGGCCTGCGCCTGCGCCTGGGCGGTGGCAAGCTCCGCCTCGGCCTGCTTGACCCGCGCCTTGTAGTCGGCGTCCTCGACCTCGGCGATGAGCTGGCCTTTTTTGACCAGCTGATTCTCGCTGATGTGGACCTTTAAGACCTGTCCGGCGACCTGGGCGCCGATCGGCACCATGTCGGCGGTGACCTGGGCGTCGTCGGTGCCCTCATCGCCGGCGGTCATGGTGTGATAGGCAAAGTAGCCGCCGCCGATGACGAGCGCGAGGACCAGGGCGATGACGGGCCCGCGGCGCGACCGCTTGGCCGGAGGCGGCGCCGGGCTGGGGGAAGAGCTCTGGGGGTCCATTTCTTACACCTCAACGTGAACGTGGGCTGCTTCCTGCTTCTGCGCCGGCGCCTTGAGCAGAAGCAGCAGCGGCATGACGAGCAGGAACAGGATTCCGGCCAATAAAAACAGCTTCTCGAACGACAGCACCGCGGCCTGCTGGCTGACCATGCCGCCGAGCGCCTTGCGCGCCGCGACCTCGGCGGCGCCGCGATCCAGGCCGCGCGCCATCATGGCGCGGACGAGCAGGGTGAGGCGCGTGACGACCTCGGGCCGCCCGGGGTCCAGGTGCGCGACCAGGCCGTGCTTGGCCACCGTGCTGTAGCGGCTGATCAGCGAGACGAAGGCGGCAAGGCCGATCGAGCCGCCGATCTGACGGATGAGCGAGTTAAGACCCGTGGCATCCGCCATCCGGGTGCGCGGCACCTGGCTCAGCGCCATGGTGGTGAGCGGGATGAACAGGCAGCTGAACGCCACGCCCTGCAGGACCAGCACGTCGACGACGGCGCGCGCCGTGGTGTCGAGCGTGTAGTGGCTCATCCGGTAGGCGGTGTAGACGAAAAGGAGGATGCCGAAGGCGATGAAGGCGCGCGGCGAGACCTTGTTATAAAGCCTGCCGACGATCGGCATGCACACCATCATCACCAGGGAGCGCGGCATGAGCGCGATGCCCGACTGGGTGGCGGTAAAGCCCAGCATCTCCTGCATGAACAGCGGCAAGAGGAACGTCAGCGACATCAGCATCGCGAACATCACCGCGCCGATGAGCGTGCCGGACATAAAGACTTCGTTCTTGAACAGCGTCAGATCGACCACCGGCGCCGGCGCCGTCAGCTCGCGCCACACGAACGCGGCCAGCGTGACCAGCGACATGCCCAGGCACACCCGGATGACCGTGCTGTCAAACCAGTCCTTGCTCGCGCCCTCCTCCAGCACGTACTGCAGGGTCACCAGGCACACCGACAGGAGCGCGATGCCCAGCCAGTCGACGTTGTCGCGCTGCTTCTGCGCCAGGACCTGGTTGGCGCGGCGGAGGTCCTCGTCCTCGTGGACGAAGCGCGAGACCATGAACAGGGCGAGCACGCCCACCGGCAGGTTGATAAAGAAGATCCACGGCCAGCTGTAGTTGTCGACGATGTAGCCGCCCAGCGTCGGGCCGAACGCGGGGCCGAGGATGACCGCGAGGCCAAAGATTGCCATCGCCATGCCCTGCTCTTCGGGGGGGAAGGTCTGGCGCAGGATCGCCTGCTCGGTCGGCTGCAGCGCCCCGGCGCCCAGGCCCTGGATGACGCGCGCCATCACCATCGTCACCAGCGAGCGCGCCAGGCCGCACAGGAGCGAGCCGATGACGAACAGGCCGAGGGCGAACATGTAGACGCGCTTCTGTCCGAACAGGCGGCCGAGGAACGCGGTCAGCGGCATCACCAGCACGGTGGCGATGGCGAAGCCGGTGGTGACCCAGGTGATCTCCTCGACCGTCGAGCCGAGCGCCCCGCGCAGGTGGGGGATGGCGACGTTGATGATCGACGCGTCGATCGTTCCCATGAGGGTCCCGAAGGTGATCGAGACCGTCGTCAGCCACTTGTTGACCGGTGGCCGGACGACCGGGGCCGGGGAGCCGGGGGAGACCGCGGCGGCGCCGCTCATCGGGCAGCACTCGCGGCGGCGCCGCTCTCGGCGCTGGCGCCGCGCAGGAAGAACCGCAAGAGGAGCTCGAGGTCCGAGGTGTGCATCTTGGGCGCGCCGGTGAGGATCGGCACCACCAGGATGGTCCGCGCGATTCCCAACAGCAGCGCCGGCAGGTGTCCGGCGAGCGGCTCGTGCAGGGCCCCCTGGGCGAGGCCGCGCTGGGTCAGAAGCTCGAAGCGGGCGTAGATCTCGCACATCACCTTGGGCCGCCGCGAGGCCGCGGGCAGGTCGCCGGTGCTCTGCAGCAGCGACTCGATGAGCGGGCGGTAACGCTCGAAGCTGGTGAACGAGCAGGTGAGCACGGTGCGCAGCTGCTCGACGAACGGCTGCTCGGCGCAGGCCGCGAGCGCGGTGTCGAGCTCGCGCAGGAGCTTTTCGCGGTGGTTGTCGAGCAGGGTGTTGAGCAGGGTCTCGCGATCACGGAAGTGGTTATATAAGGTGCCGACCGCCAGGCCGGCGCGGGCGGCGATGTCGGCCATGCTGGTCCGCTCGACCCCGCGCTCGCTGAACAGGGCGTCGGCGGCGGTGAGGATCTCGTTGGTGGTGGCTTCGCGGATCCGCTCCCGGAGCTTGGGTTGAACGCCGGTTCTTGAAGATGAATCCGAATTCATGATTTGATTCTGAGGTTCATACCCAGCCCCGTCAAGGTGCGGCGCGGAAGCCTGCGTAAGCGCAGGGATCCGGCGCGCGCCCGGTCGTGGTCGGGCCGGATCGCGGCGCGGTGATCGCTCCAGCTGCGGGCGGCGCGGCGCGGCGGGCGGGCTAGTCGCGATAGACTTTGAAGCTCGTCCGGCCGGAGAGCTGGACGATGAAGGCGAAGTTGAAGCGCACCACGCCGTCGGGATCGGCCAGCGGCTGGGGGACGTTCTCGAACGGCTGGGCGCGGCGGAAGGCGCTCATCGCCTCTTCGTCCAGGAACTCGACGCCCGAGGTCTGCTTGATGCGCACGTCCTGCACCCGGCCGTCGAGCTTGAGCTCGACGCGGAGGACGCTGACGCGGTCCTTGGCGCCGTAGATGTTGCCGCTTGGATCGTGGCGCGACAGCAGCTGATCGGGGTGCCACTCGCCGCGCACCAGCGACTTCATGCGGTTGAAGAAGGCGGCGAACTTCCACTTCTTGGCGTTCAGCCCGGTCGCGTCGCCCTCGTCGAGGTCGTGCAGGTAGTCGGGCGAGCCGGCACCCTCGCCGAGCGCCTGCTGCAACAGCGCCGTCGACGGCGTCAGGTTGGCCCGCGGCGCCCCGCCGGGCAGCGCGC
>DAOMZC010000824.1:0-3455 GCA_035437965.1 Pseudomonadota bacterium | reverse complement strand
GGGGGCGCCGGGGGCTGCCGGTGGCGGTGATCCTGGCGGCGGCGGCGACGCAGCCGGGCTGCAGCCAGAAGACGATGATCGCCGTCAAGGTGGTCACCCCGCCGGGGGCCGCCGACCCGTTCATGAACGCGGCCATGGCCCGCCTGACCCTGGGCGACAAGCAGAACGCCGCGGCGGTCACCAGCGGCAAGTTCGAGGTCAACGTCGACATCGACACCCCGGCGATGACCGATCTGCTGCAGGTCGTCGTCGAGGCGCTCGACAGCAGCGGCGCCGTGGTGGGGCGCGGCCAGACCCCGAAGTTCGAGCCCACCAACAACGAGGTCGTGGTGTTCGTCAACCGCCAGGGGCAGGTCGGGGCCACCGAGCTCCGCCTGCCCGACGACCTGATCACCGTCGGCAGCGCGCGCGGCCGGCGCGACCTCATGGGGGCGGCGCTCATCGGCCGCCAGGTCTCGCCGCCCGAGCCGGCCCTCGGCGCGCTCCTCGTCGGCGGTGCCGCTGACGACGGCAGCCTGCCCAACGAGGCGCTCATCTACCGGGTGCTCACCCACCAGATCATCGATGCCGGGGCGCCGAGCTCCGCCGGGCCGCCGAGCGTTGCGCGGCGCGGCGGCGTCCTGGTCGCGAGCGCCGACACCGTGGCGAGCCAGCAGGCGCTGGTCTGGGGCGGCTCGACCACCGGCGGCATGCTGCTGACCACGGCGGACAAGTTCGATCCGGGCGTCTCGACGCTGGCCATGGTCTGGGGCCACCCCGACGCGCCGTACGCCGACGCCGGGGCACCGGGCGCCTACGCGCCAGCGGCGGGGCAGGTGGGGGCGATGACCTTGATCTGCGGCGGCACCGGCGTCGCCCCGGGGCAGCTGGGCGGCGCGCCCGAGCTGGCGCAGGCGGTGCTGGTCAAGCGCAACGCCGCGCCGACCGACAGCGCCGACCAGAGCACGCGCCTCGGGGTGACGCGCATCCCCGGCGACAAGGACGGCAACGGGCCGATGCAGGCGGCGCGCTATCAGCACTCGGTGACGGCGACCGGCGACGGCGGCGCCGCGCTCATCTTCGGCGGGCTGTCGGCGGCGGACAGCGCGGCGGGTATGAAGCCGGTGGCCGAGCTCTTCACGGCCGGCACCAACACGTTCGTCCCCTTTACCTTCATGCCGGCGACCTCGACGCCGCCCTCGCGGCGCGGTCACATTGCGGCCCGGCTGCGCAACGGCCAGATGCTCATCGGCGGCGGCTTCAGCTACGACATCGCCGGCCAGAAGACGGTGCTCGGCTCGGCGCTGATCATCGATGCGGCGGCGCACACGGTGCAGACCATCCCGCAGGGCTCGTTCCTCAAGACCCCGCGCTACGCCGCGACCGTCACCACCACCGGCGGCGAGCTCGTGATCTGCGGCGGCTTCGACATGGCCGACAAGGCGATCGCCGACTGCGAGCCGTTCTCGTTTGACACCGGCATGCCGACCCGCCCGGTGATCCCGCTGCCGACCGGCCGCGCCGGCCACCTCGCCCTGACCCTGGAGAACGGCCTCACGTTGCTCGTCGGCGGGGTCGATCAGAACGGCAGCGCGCAGTCGTCGGTCGACATCTACACCACCCTCGCGCTGCCCTGACCGCCGGCCGAGACTCATGTCCAGCCAGGTGAGCACTGAAGACGACCCGCAGCGCCGCCTGCGCCTTTACGCGCGGCGGGACGAAAGCGGCGAGGTGCGCGGTACGTTCCTCATCCGCGACGGCGCGCTGCTGGCGCTGTGGGAAGAGTCGGGCCTGGGCGAGGAGGTCGCGCTGCCGCTGCCCGAAGGGGCGCTGCCGGCGGTGTTTCGCCGCTACGGCAAGCCGCTCGAGGACGCGGTCACGCCGGAGCTGGTCGCGCCCGCCGATGACGACGATCAGCCGCTGGCGGTGCCGCTGCGCGGAGGCGGTCGGGCGCGGCTTTGGCGCTTCCGCTTCATGCCCTTTGGCTGGGTCCACCCGGCCGACTATCTTTTGTGGGAAGGCGCCGGCGACGAGCCGCTGGCGGCCCCGGCGCCGCTCGTCGCCAGCGCCTTGAGCGCGCTGGCCCGCGCCGCGGCGGGCTGACAAAATAGGCTACGCGCCGCGGCCGGCCGCCGCCCGATCGACTCTGATAGGCAACTCTGATAGGCGACTCTTGATAGGCGAATCCTGATACGCGACTCCCGATCGACTCCGGGTCGAGCCCGCTGACTCCCGAGCCCGACGCCGGAGGGGCCGACCGCGCGTCCCTGCGTCGCGTAGACGGCCAAGTCCGCATATAGTAGAGCTGGTTTTTTTCACTGGTAGTGACTGGGTGTTCCCCGCAAAGACCAACAGCCCCGAGGAAGAGAGCCCGCCGCCGGAGCCGATCCCCACGCTGCGGCTCTTGTACAGTCGTGAGGAAGGCGTGCTCCTGCGGCCGCCGCTAGTGCTCGCCGCGGGCGAGACGCGCCTGGGCCGCGCCGTCGGGACAGGCGGGGTGAACCTGGTCGATGACGGCCAGGCCTCGCGCGTCCACGCGGCGCTGGCGCTGCGGCTGGGCGCGCTGCCGCGGCTGCGCGATCTGCAGAGCAGCAACGGCACCTTCGTCAACGGCGAGCGGATCGGCGAGGCCGAGCTGCACGACGGCGACATCGTGCGCATCGGCAACACCCTGCTCATCCTGCGCTACGAGCCGCCGGGGCTCGCCGACGCTCCGATCAAGTCGCTGCTCGGCATCTCGCCGCAGGCGCGGCGCCTCCGCCGCGAGCTCCAGCTCGTCGGGCCGTCGGCGACGACGGTGCTGCTGCTGGGGGAGAGCGGCGTGGGCAAGGAGGTCGCGGCGCGCGCCCTGCACGAGCTGTCGGGCTGCAAGGGCACCCTGATCGCGGTCAACTGCGCCGCCATCACCGAGAGCCTGGCCGAGAGCCAGCTGTTCGGCCACCTCGCCGGGGCGTTCACCGGCGCCAAGGCGCAGCCCGGCTGGTTCCGCGCCGCCCACAACGGGACCCTGTTCCTCGACGAGCTCGGCGAGCTGCCGCTGAGCCTGCAGCCCAAGCTGCTGCGCGCGCTGGAGGACGGCGCGATCACGCCGGTCGGCTCGACGACGCCGATCCCGTGCAAGGTGCGCCTGGTCGCCGCGACCAACCGCGATCTCCTGTCGGGCATCAACTCGGGGCGGGTGCGCGGCGACCTGTACGCCCGCCTGGCCGAGATCGTCCTGTTCCTGCCGCCGCTGCGCGAGCGGCGCGAGGACATCCTGCTGATGGTCCAGCACGCCCTGGGCAGCCCGGCGCCGCAGCTGTCGCCGCGCCTGGCCGAGGCGCTGCTCCTGCACACCTGGCCGTTCAACGTGCGCGAGCTGTTCAAGGTCGCCGCCGAGCTGCGGGTGCGCGGCGCCGATGCCAAGGTGCTGGGGCTGGAGCTCATCGAAGCGCGCCTGCGCGCGCTCGCCGTGGCGCTGGGTCCGACCGACCCCA
>DAOMZC010000823.1:0-3455 GCA_035437965.1 Pseudomonadota bacterium | reverse complement strand
GGTCCTGCTCGGCCTCCTGTACTTCGCCGCCGAGCTGCGCGCCCGCCGCGGCGTCGCCCTGCAGATCGCCGAGCACCTGAGCCAGTCGCGCGCCGAGCTCGCCGAGGCTCAGGCCCATAACCGCCGCGTCGAGGAGCTGCGCCAGAGCGCGTTCGCCGCCTTCGACCGCCGCGACGACGCGGGCGGCGAGCGGCTGTGGGACCAGATGCAGGCCCTGGACGCCGAGGCGCGTCTGGCCTACCGCCGCGCCAACAAGTCCGCCGAGGCGGCGTTCATGCTCGACAACCAGCGCAAGGACGTGCGCGAGACCCTCGCCACCGTGCTCTCCGAGCGCGCCCAGGTCGTCGAGCGCAACCACTTCCTGGTCCAGCGCGACGAGCTCCTGCAGCGCCTGTGGCTGTTCGACAGCGACGGCTCCTACCGGCGGTGCTGGTACGCCCCGAGCGTCCTCACCCTGACCAGCGACCCCCCCGGGGCCACCGTCACCGTGACCCCGATCGACGAGCAGCACCGCCTGCGCAGCGCCGCCCGCCGCGAGCTCGGCGCGACCCCGCTGGCCCCGCTCGAGCTCGAGCCCGGCTCGTATGTCCTGGCCCTGTCGCTGCCCGGCCGCGTCCCGGTGCGCTACCCGTTCCAGTCGCTGCGCGGCGAGCACCTGGTCCTCGCCGTCCGCCTGCCGACCCCGGCCGAGGTCCCCCCCGGCTTCGTCTACATCCCGCCCGGGCGCTCGCTATTCGGCAGCGACGTCGAAGACGGCCAGCGGCGCGATTTCCTGTTCCACGTGCCGATCCACCCGCGCGACACCCCGGCGTTCCTCATCGCCCAGCACGAGACGACCTACGGCGAGTGGCTCGACTACCTGCGCGCCCTGCCCCCCGCCGAGCGCGCGCTGCGCCTGCCCCACTCGACCCAGGCCGGCCTGTCCGGCTACATCGAGGTCCAGCCGCGCCCGAACAACCGCTTCGCCCTCATCATGCAGCCGACCGATCACGCCTACAGCGCCGAAGAAGGCAGCCGGCTGCGCTACGCCGCGCGCCCGCTGCACGCCCCGCCCGGCGGCCCGCCGCCCCCCGACCGCCAGGAGCAGGACTGGCTGCGCCTGCCCGTCAGCGGCATCTCCAGCGAGGACGCCCGGGCCTACACGAGCTGGCTCGACCGCTCCGGCCGCGTCCCCGGGGCCCGCCTGTGCACCGAGAGAGAGTGGGAGCGCGTCGCCCGCGGCGCCGACGAGCGCCACTACCCCCACGGCGACCAGCTGCTCCCCGAGGACGCCGACTTCGACCAGACCTACGGCCAGGACCCGCGCGGCATGGGCCCCGACGAGGTCGGCAGCCACCCCGCCTCGCGCAGCCTGTTCGGCGTCGACGACCTCGTCGGCAACGTCTTCGAGTGGGTCGAAAACTCGGTCAGCCAGAAGCCCTTCGCCCTGCGCGGCGGCGCCTACACCTTCGGCGCCCGCACCTGCCGCATCGACAACCGCTTCGAGGCCTACCCGACGATGCGCAACCTTACGGTCGGGCTGCGGGTGTGTGTTACCATCCGCTAGACGGCCTCCTGCAACGGCCCCTGCCGGGCCGCCACGGCCCACATATCCCTTTTGTTCCGGTGTGTTCCGGCGTGTTCCGGTGTTCGGGCCGCGCCGGCGTCAAGCGGAGTTTACTGGCATGCGAACCTGCACCTCTTGGCTGATCACCCTATCTCCCCTCTGGCTGTCTCCACTTTGGGCCCTTGCCGGCACCGCGGCGGCGGGCGGGCCCCCGGCCGCGACGCGCGAAACGCGCCAGATCGAGCCCAACGGCCCGGATCTCACCGGCACCAGCATCGTCCCCGCCAACGCCCGCCTGGCCAAGGCCGGCAGCGCCCAGCTGCGGGTCACCCACCTGGCGCGCGGCGTGGCGATGCCCGGCGGCGTGGTCCACCAGGACATCGCCTTCCACAACGGCGAGCTCACCGGCCAGAAGGCCCGCGGCGCCGAGCTCATCGGCGGCTTCCTCCTGGGTGAGACCGACGCCGGCGGCACCGTCCGCCTGCGCCTGGACGACCTCGAGCAGGCGCCCGACCCGCAGCCGGCGACCCCGGTCAACGAGAACGCCGACGTGTTCCGCTATAAGCTCAGCTACCAGCTCGGCGCCGGCAGCGGTCCGGCCAGCGGTGCCTTCAAGGCGAGCGGCGCCTGGCAGCCGCTGTGCCCCGGGCCCAACCAGGCGATCGCGGTCGCCGGCGAGTGGGACCTGCACCAGGGCACCCCCGGCAGCGGCGGCAAGAAGTCGGTCTCGGAGCGCGAGGTGACGTTCGCCTGCGTCGGCTCGGCCATCGCCAAGTGCGTCGAGCGGCTGGGCTACAAGCCGTGGAAGCAGGTCACCCCGCCCGGCGCCGCCAAGGCCGTCACCCTCGACGAGCTGCACCAGAGCTGCGTGCGCGCGGTGCGCGCCGACTACTGCGGCACCGGCGAGTCGCTGACCCGCTCGGGCGAGCGGGTGAACTTCTACGACAGCCTCAGCATCAGCCGCGACGACACCGACTGGCCGCTGGAGGCGCGCTGGTCGCCCCAGGGCGCGCGCTGCGTGTCGGGCACCCGCCTCATCACCGCCCCGGCCGACCCGCGCATCAAGCGGCCCGAGATGGAGACGCGCAGCTACATCGCCAAGAGCTGCCCCAAGGTCTGGGCCGAGCAGTGCCCCGCCGGCACCGACGCCAGCCAGCCCCTCCTATGGACCGAGGCGTCGCCGGTGCCGACCGGCAAGTAGCGGCGACCGCGCCGCCCTACTGCGACAGCACCAGCGGGAAGTCGGCGATGGTGCTCGGCTTGGCGGTCGCGGGGGTCTGGGTGCCCTGGGTCAGCTCGCGGACCCGCTCGCTCAGGTACAGGTCGAGCATGTTCAGGGTGACGCGGCCGGTCTTGCGGTAGTCGGCGCGCCCGGACAGGCCCTCGAGCAGCGCCTTGGTGAAGGCGCCGTTGCCCCACTCGGCCGACTCCTGGGACGGCTGGGTGCCGATCGAGGAGGTCAGCACGACCACGCCCTGCTCGGCGCTCCCGAGCTCGCTGATGAAGCGGTTGATGCCGCCGACCGCGGCCTCGGGCAGGCCGCGCAGCTTGCGGCCCGGCAGGACGTCGCCGGCGTGGCAGGTGTCGAGCAGCAGGATGACCCGCCCGGGCAGCGTCGCCAGCGCCTGCTGCAGCGTCGCCGCCGGCAGCATCGTCGCCAGCGGCTGCAGCGGATCGGCGTCGACCGGCAGGAAGTAGTACTGGCCGGTCCCGGCGTCGGAGATGCCGTGGCCGGCGAGCAGCAGCACCAGCGTGTCCTCGGGCGCCGCGCTGCGGTGCAGCCACTCGAGCCCTTCCAGGATGCCCTGGCGGCTCGCCTGGGCGTCGGTGAGCACCCGCGCCTCGACCGCCCGGTAGAGCCCCGGCCGCTGCCGCTGCAAAAGCTGCGCCAGGTCGCGCGCGTCCTTGG
>DAOMZC010000822.1:0-3458 GCA_035437965.1 Pseudomonadota bacterium | reverse complement strand
GGGAAGGCGGCCTTGCGTGAGAAGCGAATCGCGAAGTTGTCGCTGCCGGTGCACGACGAGGCGCGGCCGCTCCCATAGGCGAAGTCGAAGCCGCCGGCGCCCGCGGCGTCGTAGCGCTGCTCGACGGCGGCGCCGGTGAAGCTGCGGTTGTCCCAGAGCTCCAGCTTCCACCTATCGCTTGGCGTTGCGAGCCCCGCGGTGCTGCAGGTGGGCGGCGCGGCGCCCGGGCGGTTGGCGGGATTTTTGAACTCTTCGGTCAGATCCTGGCGCGCCTGCGCCAGCCGGCCGCCGCCGCGCAGCGAGAAGTCACCCCAGCCGCCGTCGTTGCGGTCGACGAACCAGCACAGCGAGCGCACCTCCGGCTTGCTGCCGCGCGTCCGATTGTAGTCGCGCACCAGCGCGAAGGCTTCATTTAGCCAGTTGTCGGCATAGTTATAAAGCGGCGTGTACGGCGAGGCGAGCGCCGGGCCGGTGAAGGTGTTGGTCTCGGTCAGGTACACGAGCTTTCCGTTCCAGCGCGGCGCGACGCGATCGATCTGCTCGCGGAAGCTGATGAAGTTGCGCGAGAACCGCCCGAGCGACTCGGGACAGGCGTTGCCCGGGCTGCCGCACTCGTTGGGGTCGCCGTAGGTATGCAAGGCGAAGCCATCGCTGCTGGTCAGCCCGGCAGCGACGGCCCCCAGCCAGTCGAGGAAGGTCCGACTGAAGTCGAAGTCGCGCGTGCCGGCGGTCACCTTGACGTCGGGTGAGAACGTCCCCGGGCCGGCGACCAGCAGCTCGATGCCCGCCGGTCGCGCGGCGTGCCGGTAGAGGTAGTTGTAGGCGGCGACGTACTCGGCGGCGGTCACCTTGCCCTCGAGGTTCGGCTCGTTGCCGACGATGAACAGGGTCGCGAGTCCCTCGGCAGTGAAGCGGCCGACGATGGCGAAGAACTCGCGCGCCCAGGCGTCGTAGTCGCGGCTCTGGTAGGGGACGGCCTGGTAGCTGCGGTAGTCGATGCGGATGATGTTGGCAAGGGCGTGGTCGCGGGCGAGCCGGCTCTTGGCCAGCGAAAAGTCTGGGCTGCTGCTTGAGCCAATCACCGTCTCGACGTTGAAGCCGCGGCGGCCGGCGGCGACCGAGCTGTCGAGCATGGAGCTGTCGCCGCTGTACCAGTGGGTGCACGGCAGCGCGACGCCGCTCGGGTGGCTCTGGGCCGTATATGCCGGAGTGGTCGGGAGCGGCGCGCCGGACGGATCATCGAGCCCGGGGGCGCCGCAGCCGCCGACCAGAGCGGCGACCAGCAGCGCCGCCCGGCCACAAGGGGAGCGGCCAGCGGAACTACGAGTGGTGCGAATCAACGCGGGAACGGCCATGGTGCCTCCAGAGCTTTCATCGGGTTGGGAGTCGTCGGCCGCGAACCTAACGCAGCGGGCAGCGGCAGTCCATACGTCTTCGCAACTGCAGTAAGACCGCGGCATATGGTATGATCTCTAAAGAAGCGGGAAAGACTCTGTCTGGAGGCTCCTTCTGTGGGGAATGGGTACCACACTTAGCAGATCATTTTATCTATACTAATTGGAGGACAACTTGAACTCTGCCTGCAGTTCCGGGGCAACGGTGCCCCATGATCATGGTGAGTCCACGGCCGGACTGCTTGCGCGCCGCGCGCGACCCTGGCGATTGTTCCTGCTGCTCCTCGGCGCTCCAGCACAGGGCTGCACCGAGCTGTGGACTCCCTTTCACTATGATGACACTGAAAACTGCGTTCAGACCCCGGGGGCATGCTCCCAAGATCAGCTGTGCAACCCCGTGCGCGAGGTCTGTGAGTCGGCCCTGCGGTCGCTCACGATCAGCACGACCGGCATCGGCCGCGGCATCGTCACCAGCAACGCCGGCGGGATCCAGTGCGGCTCCGCCTGCTCGGCGCAGCTCCGCTTGGGAACTACAGTGACCTTGACCGCGGGCGCCGAGGAAACTTCCCTTTTTACTGGCTGGTCCGGCGCCTGCTCGGGAACCGCGCCCACCTGCACGGTCGCCATCGATGGGGACACGAGCGTCGGTGCCACCTTCGGCAAGCCTTCCAGCTGTGATCAGCTCAAGGCCGCCAACCCGCAGGCCGCCGATGGTCCGTTCACACTCTTTGTCGAAGGCGATCCGAGCAAGGGCTGGGGCGCCTTCTGTGTCATGTCGGCAGTGCCGGCTACCTACCTGACGCTGGTCAACATCGGCAGTGCCAACTTCTCGCAGTACACCGCGGGAGGGGCGCGTCCGGGAACCAACGTAGTTAGCAGGTATCAGCGCGTCCGCATCGACCCGGTGAGTTTGGCGGTGGATCCCAATGATACTACTTTCGCTCGATCGACCGGCATGATCAGCGACGGCCGGGGCGGCGCCATCGGTACCGAGGTCGGCTACGGCGCGGCGTGCGACTGCATCACCGGTTCTTCCAAGACCGGTATCGCCAACGTGGACCTTGGCGGGACGCCGTTTGCCGTCGCCCCCGCGGCGTTTCAGCTCACCGGCTTTTTTCCCGGCGGCACCACGGTCTACTCGGCGGACAGCAAGGTCGTCGACCTGACCGGCGGCGGCTTCTGCGGCTGCAATAATCCCAAGGTCAATGCAAACTCGCTCGCCAGACTGCAGCTTCTGTTCGTCGGCCCTTGAGGAAGTCGGTCAGCGCCCCGCGAAGCCGAGCCGGTGTCGTCGATGGGCTACGAGCAGCTCCCGATCTCGACAGTCTGGCCGGCGCGGACGTTGACCGGCTGGCTCTTGTCGCCGACTTTGATCTTCTGCTTCTTGCCGGGCAGGAGCCACTGCACCCGCTCCTGGCACTTGCCCTTGACGAGGCTGCGCAGGATGACCTTGCCGAGCTGCGGCGCCAGGCGGCCCAGGGCCTCGGCGGCCTGGACGCGGGACTTGCCTTTGGTGCCGTCGACCGCCTTCTGATACTCGGCCATCGCCTCGCTGAGGCGCTGCTGCGCTTCGAAGATGCGGCCGCGCTCCAGCGCCAGGGTCAGCTCTAGCGTCGCGCACGCCTTCTTGTGGGCGCGATCGTGGCTGCACAGCGCGTTGGCGCGGTCGTACTGCTTCTGCGCCTTGCCGTATTCCTTCTGCTGGTAGGCGCGGCTGCCGGACTGTATCGCCTCGTCCACCGGGGACGCGGTGAGCTTGACGCGGACCTTCTTGTCGGGCTCGACGCTGAACGGGTACTCGCCGCCGAGCGTGCTGATCTTGTGCGCGCCGGCGCTCACCGCGAGTCCCTTGCCGGCGGTCCGCTGCCACTTGCCGCCATCGAGCTGGAACAGCACGCCGTCGGGCGCGTCCAGGAGCAGCGTGCCCTTGCCGGCGGACTCCTCGGACTCGGCCTCTGCCTCTGCAGGCTCGGCGGCCTGGGTGCCAGCGTCGGGAGGAGGCGGAGCGGTGGCCTCTGTTGCCGCCTGCGGCGCCGAAACCGGCCGCACCCGTGGCGCCGAACG
>DAOMZC010000821.1:0-3458 GCA_035437965.1 Pseudomonadota bacterium | reverse complement strand
GACCTCAAGCCGACAAACATCTTTCTGGCCGGCGATGAGCTGGACGGGGTCCGGCTGCTCGACTTCGGAATCGCTCGCCAGAAGACGACCGCGAAGGCGATGACCCAGACGGGGCGGGTGATGGGAACGCCCGAGTACATGGCTCCCGAGCAGGCGCGCGGCCTCCGCGACCTGACGGCGGCGGCGGATATCTTCTCGCTCGGCTGCATCCTGTACGAGTGCCTGGCCGGTGAGCCGCCGTTTGTCGCCGAGCACCTGGCGGCGGTGCTGGTGCGCATCCTGTTTGACGAGCCGACCCCGCTTGCCGAGCGTCGCCCGGGGATCTCCGAGGCTGTGAGCATGCTGGTCAGCCAGATGCTGCACAAGGACCCGGGCCAGCGCATCCAGGATGCCGGGGAGCTCGTGCAGCGGCTGGCCGGGCTCGGCGAGGTCCCCGAGCTGCAGCAGCTGCCCAGGCTGTCGCCACCGCGCCCGCCGTCGACGTTCGCCGAGAGTCAGCAGGTGCTATTCAGTCTGGTGGTGGCGGCCGGTCCCCCGAGCGACCCTCCTACTGATTCCTCGATGAAGGCCCCCGGGAGCCCGCCTGAGGCCGAGCGCCGCACCACGCTCCTGTCGGCGGTGCGCGAGCTTGGGGCGCACGCCGACTTCCTCATGGACGGCGCGCTGGTGGTGACCCTGCCGCAGACCGGCAGCGCCACCGACCAGGCGGCGATGGCGGCGCGGGTGGCGCTGATGATCAAGGACCGCTGGCCCGAAGCGACGGTGGCGGTGAGCACCGGCCGCGGCGTGGCCCACGGCATGACCGCCGTGGGCGACGTGGCCGACCGGGCGGCGCGGCTGCTGCAGCGACACACCAGCAGCCAGCTTGCAGCCCCCGGCTCGCCGAGCGGGGTCTGGCTGGATGAGCTGTCGGCGCGCCTGCTCGGGCCGCCGTTCGCGGTGACCCGGACCGCGGTGGGCCAGCTGCTGCTGGGGGAGCAGCTGCAGGGTGATGACAGCCGCCTGCTCCTCGGCAAGCCGACGCTGTGTGTCGGGCGCGAGGTCGAGCTCTCGACGCTCGAGGCCCAGCTCAGCGGCTGCATCGAAGACGGCGAGGCGCGCCTGGCGCTGGTGACCGCCCCGCCGGGAGTCGGCAAGTCGCGCCTGCGCCACGAGCTGCTCCGCCGGGTCGAGCGACGCAGCGAGCCGATCACCGTGCTCCTGGGTCGCGGCGATCTGCTCAGCGCCGGCGTCGCCTACGGCATGCTCGGCCGGGCAATCCGCAGGCTGTGCGGGCTGGCCGGCAGCGAGCCGCCGGAGGTGCAGCGCGAGCACCTGCACCAGCGCATCGGCGAGCATGTAGCGCCGGCAGAGCAGGAGCGCGTCCGGCTGTTTGTCGGAGAGATCTGCGGCCTCCAAGCTCCCGCGGACGAGCCTCCCCTGCTGCGCGCGGCGCGCCAAGATCCCAAAGGCTGGCCCGAGCGGCTGCGGCGGGCCGCCCTCGACTGGCTGGCCGCCGAGTGCCAGGCCGCGCCGGTGCTGCTGGTCCTCGACGACCTCCACTGGGGGGATGAGCTCACGGTCGCCTTCCTGGACGAGGCGCTGCGCGAGCTGCGCAGCGCGCCGCTGTTCATCCTCGTTCTGGCGCGCCCGGAAGTGCACACAGTATTCCCCCGGTTCTGGCAGGATCACCGGCCGCAAGAGATAGCCCTGAAAGGGCTGAGCAAGCGGGCCTGCGAGCGCCTCATCCAGCAGGTCCTGGGCAAGCAGGCTCGCCCCGAGACAGTCGCCGCGATCGTGCAGCAGTCGGCGGGTAATGCGCTGTACCTGGAAGAGCTCATCCGCGCCGCCGCCGAAGGGCAGGCCGATAGTCAGCCCGAGACGATCATCGCCATGCTGCAGGCCCGCATCGGCAGGTTCGAGGCCGGGCCGCGCCGCGCCGTGCTGGCGGCGGCGGTGTACGGCCAGACGTTCTGGCAGGGGGCGGTGGCCAAGCTGCTCGGGCTGGCCGCAGCGGCGCCCGAGATCGTCGCCTGGCTGCAGGCGCTCGTCGATGCAGAGCTGGTCGAGGCCCACCCGAAGAGCCAGATCCCCGGGCAGTGGGAGTACGGATTCCGCCACGCGCTGGTCGGCGACGCCGCCTACGGCCTGCTGACCGAGAGCGACCGCCAGGTCGGCCACCGGCTCGCGGCCGAGTTCCTGGAGGCAGCGGATCAGCAGGCCGCCAGCGCCGTGCTGGCTTATCACTTCCGCCAGGCCGGGCTGCTCGACAAGGCGCTGCAGCACTACCTCCAGGCCGGCGATCGCTCCGCCGCGCAGTCGCTCGACGCCGAGGCGCGGGTGCACTATGCCGCCGCTGCCGAGACCCTCGCGCTGCTGCCCGATTCGCCGTCGCGACGCCGGCGGCACGTCGATCTCCTGCTCAAGCGGGTGCAGAGCAGCATGACCAGCCTGGCCGCCGAGTCCCAGCTGGGCTTCCTCGACGAGGCGCGGGTCCTCCTGGAGTCGCTCGCGGCGCCGCAGACGGCGGAGCCGGAAGACCGCCTGCGCCTGGCGCGCGTTGACTTCTACAACGCAAGGATCCTCGGCTACGCCGGCCAGCCAGGGCGCGCCATGCCCTACTTCCAGCGCGTGCTGCCCGTCGCCCGCGAGTTCGCGGACCAGGAGCTGCTCACGCTAAGCTCGATCGTCATCGGGATGGTCGAGCTGGCGCACGGTCAGGTGGCCCAGGCGCGGGCGACCTGGATGCCGCTGCTGGCGGTCAGCGAGCAGCTGTTCGGCCCGACGATGGACACCGCGCGCTGCCTGACCTATCCGATTCTGGCGCTGTCGGCGAGCGGTCGCTTCCCGGCCGCCACCGCGGCGCTGCAGCGCGCCCGGCAGTGGGCCGAACAGACCAAGCAGCCGGCCCTCATCGGCGGCGTGCTGCTCGTCGAAGGGTTCGCCTACCTCCTGGCCGCCGACTGGTCCGCGGCCATCCGCGCCAGCCAGGAGACCATCGCCTACGCCAAGCAGAGCGGTCAGGTGCTGCATGCCTACAGCGGGCTCGACACCCTGGCCTGGGCCCAGAGCCACAGCGGCCTGCACGACCAGGCGCTCAAGACTCGCGCCGAGGCGGCGGAGCTCCGGCGGACGCTCGGGCGGACCCTCATCGAGGACTGGTTTGAGGCCGCCGAGGCCGAGCTCCTCTTCAACGCCGGGCGCATCGAGGAGGCCCTGGCCAAGGCCCAGCAGGTCGCCGCCGTCGCCCAGCCGGGCCGACTGCTGTTCGCCTACGCGGTCGCCGAGCGGGTGTGGGGCAGCGCGCTGGCGCGGCTCGGGGCCGGCCTCGATGAGGTCACGACGCACTTCGCCGCCAGCCTGCTGACCTGCGAGCAGACCGAGCAGGTCTGCAATGCCATCCAGGGCCACCTCTATTGGGGCCGCGCCCTGCGCGAGCGGGAGGCCGAAGCCGACGCGCAGCAGCACTTCGCGCAGGC
>DAOMZC010000820.1:0-3471 GCA_035437965.1 Pseudomonadota bacterium | reverse complement strand
GGCGAGCTGCCCGCGGTGCTGGTCACGCCGCTCGCGCCGCCGAGGCGCGGTGCCGCCTCGAGCCTGCCGGAGTTTCTGAGCGTGGGCGCGCTGCCCGCCATCCTGCTCGCCGACAAGTCGCGCCGCCTGCCCGAGTCGGCGGTGCGCATCGTGCTGGCGATCCTGCAGCGCTCCAGCCTCACGGCGCCGCTCCCCGAGCTGGCGGCAGTGCGCGCGGCGTGCGAAGCGGCGAGCTTGTCGGGGTTCGTCTGGGCGCTGTTCGAGCAGTGGCTGGCCTCCGGGGTCGGCTCCAAGGAGAACTGGGCGTTCACCGCGCTCGGGCTGCTCGGCGACGATGAGGCCGCGCGCCGCCTGACGCCGCTCATCCGCACCTGGCCGGGCGAGTCGCAGCACGCCCGCGCGGGGCTCGGGCTCGACATCCTGGCCGGCATCGGCAGCGACCTCTCGCTCATGCACCTGCATGGCGTCGCCGAGAAGGTGAAGTTCAAGGCGCTGCAGGAGAAGGCGCGCGAGAAGATCGGCGCCATCGCCGCGGCGCGCGGGCTCACCACCGAGGAGCTCGCCGACCGCCTGGTCCCCGATCTGGGGCTGGACGCCGACGGCTCGCTGAACCTTGGCTTCGGCGGCCGCACCTTCCGGGTCGGCTTCGATGAGGCCCTGTCGCCGGTGGTGCGCGACGCCGCCGGCAAGACCCTGACCGAGCTGCCCAAGCCGGGCAAGAGCGACGACGCCGATCAGGCGGCGGCGGCGACCGAGCGCTGGAAGACGCTGAAGAAGGACGCGCGGGCGATCGCCAGCGCCCAGCTTACCCGGCTGGAGCTGGCGATGTGCGCGCAGCGGCGGTGGCAACGCGCCGACTTCGAGGCGTTCATCCTGCGCCACCCGCTGCTCGTCCACCTGGCGCGGCGCCTGCTGTGGGGCGTGTTCGCCGGCGACAAGCTCACCCAGACCTTCCGCATCGCCGAGGACGGCACGCTCGCGGGGCCGGACGACGAGCTGCTGGCGCT
The DNA here is from genome assembly GCA_035437965.1 of Pseudomonadota bacterium. Classification (GTDB taxonomy): domain Bacteria; phylum Myxococcota_A; class Polyangia; order Palsa-1104; family JAEUJZ01; genus CALFML01. Next base: position 2,464 of record DAOMZC010000820.1, on the reverse strand, counting down.
CGCCCCGGCGGCGATCATCGGCCTGGTCCATCGCCTGGAGGTGCCGGCGGGCCTGCTCGGCCAGTGGGGCGGCGTGTTTGCCGACTACAAGATCCTGCAGCCCTTCGATCAGCTGGGGCGCCAGGTGTTCCTGCCCACCGAGGCGGAGAAGCAGGCGAGCACGCTGCCGCGGATGCAGAAAGTGAAGGTCAAGACCGGCAAGGTGATGGGGCTGGAGGTGCGCGGCTGGCGCAAGGGCGAGCCGCAGGACGCCGGCTGGGTCTACGACATGAACAAGGCGCTGCCGGGCGGCTTGCAGGCGTCGTTCGGCCTCGGGGGCGGCCTGTGCATGGGGGCGCCCGACATGAACCCGCCGCTGCAGGAGCTCGATGGGCTGTGGCTGTCGCGCCCGGGCGGCGGCAAGGCGACTTTCGGTGAGCTGTCGCCGACGGTGTTCAGCGAGCTCGTGCGCGAGTTCGAGGGGCTGCGCGAGTAGCGCCCCATGAAGAGCCAGCAGGCAAGGCCGGCGGGCTCGCCGCTCGGTATTCAGCGGGCGCCGGCCGAGGTGCTGTACGCCGACGAGCTGGCGCGCCTTGGCGAGCAGGATCGGGGGGCGCGGCCGCCGGGGTGGCTGCTGTCGCCGCGCGCCGTGCGCTCGTTCGTCGTCGGTGATCCGGCGCTCGGCATCAGCAAGAAGTTCGTCGGCAGCGTCGCCCTGGTCGAGCGGGCGATGGTCTCGCTGGCGACCAGCCGCGGGCTCTTGCTCGTCGGTGAGCCCGGCACCGCCAAGTCGCTCCTGTCCGAGCTCCTGGCGGCGGCGATCTCGGGCCGCTCGACGCTCACCGTGCAGGGCAGCGCCGGCACCACCGACGATCAGATCAAGTACTCGTGGAACTACGCGCTGCTCCTGGCCGAGGGGCCGTCGACCCGCGCGCTCGTGCCCTCGCCGGTCTACACCGGCATGCGCGAGGGCCGGCTCGTCCGCTTCGAGGAGCTCACCCGCTGCCCGCTGGAGGTCCAGGACTCGCTGCTCTCGGTGCTGTCCGACCGCGTGCTGGCGGTGCCCGAGCTCGTCGAGGACGACGCGACGCTGTTCGCCCGCGAGGGCTTCAACGTCATCGCCACCGCCAACACCCGCGACCTCGGGGTCAACGAGATGAGCGCCGCGCTCAAGCGCCGCTTCAACTTCGAGACCGTGTTCCCGATCGCCGACCCGCAGCTGGAGCTGGCGCTGGTCGCCGAGGAGTCGCAGCGGCTCTTGCAGCGCAGCGGCGTCACCACGATGCTCGGGCCGGACATCCTGGAGCTCCTGGTGCTGACCTTCCGCGAGCTGCGCGCCGGCCAGACCGCCGACGGCAAGGCCCTGGAGCGCCCGAGCGCCGCGATGTCCACCGCCGAGGCGGTGAGCGTGGCCTACGCGGTGGGGGTGCGCGCCCACTTCCTCGGCGACGGCCCGGCCACCCCCGCCGACCTCGTCGACTGCCTGAGCGGCGCCGCGGTCAAGGGCGACAAGGACGACCTGTTGCGCCTGCGCCACTACTTCGAGCAGCGCATCGCCAAGATCGACCGCCCGCACTTCCAAGCCTTCTACCAGGCGCGGCACCGCCTGGAAGGGTAGCCCGCCGTGCCGGTCACCATCCTCGGCGTGCGCCACCACAGCCCGGCGTGCGCGCGGCTCGTCGCCCAGGTCATCCGCGAGCAGCGCCCGGCGCTGGTCCTTATCGAGGGGCCGTCGGACTTCAACGACCGCCTGGACGAGCTGGCGCTGCCGCACGAGCTGCCGGTGGCGCTCTACAGCTTCGCGGTGGACGCGGCGGGCGGGCGACGCTCGTCGTTCTATCCGCTGGCCAGCTACTCGCCGGAGTGGGTGGCGCTCGGCGCGGCGCGGCGGCTCGGGGCGACGGCGCGGTTTATCGATCTGCCGGCCGCGGACCCGGCCTTCGACGACCTGCCCAACGTCTACTCCGATCACCACCTGCGCACGAGCGCGCAGCTGCCCGAGCTGTGCGCGCGGCTCGGCTTCGAAGATCCCGACACGCTGTGGGACCACCTGTTCGAGCACGAGCCGCCAGCGTCCCTCGCCGCGCGCCTTGACGCCTACTTTACCGCCGTGCGCGGCGACGAGGCGGGCAGCCCCGGCGACCAGCGGCGCGAGCGCTTCATGGCGCAGCACGTGGCGTGGGCGGCGGCGCAGGTCGCCGGCGGCACGGTCGTCGTGGTCTGCGGCGGCTATCACGCCCCCGCCATCGCCGCCAGCTACGCCAGCCTGCCGCCGCACGAGCCGCGCGCCGAGCCGCGACCCGGCCACCACGGGTTCTACCTGGTCCCGTTTTCCTTCCAGTGGCTCGACGCGTCTTCCGGTTATGCGGCCGGCATGCCGTCGCCGGCCTTCCGCAGCGCGGTCTGGGAGCACGGCCCGGCGCGCGGCGGTGCGCGCATGCTGGCCGCGGCGCTCATGGATCTGCGGGCGCATAAGCAGCGCGTC
>DAOMZC010000819.1:0-3472 GCA_035437965.1 Pseudomonadota bacterium | reverse complement strand
ATCGAGGCGCTGATCCAGACCATCAAGGAGCAGACGGCCGCGGCGGTCGTGTCCCCGGACGCGGCGGTGGCGGCGGCCGGCTGCCCGCCCGCTGCCCCGCCCCCCCCGAGTAGCGCGCGATCAGGTCGTCGACCGTCGGATCGCCGGTCCCGCCCTTGCCGGACCCGGCGCCGCCGCCCGCATTGCCTTCCGGCGGCGGCGGCGAGTCATCAGAGATTTCGTCCTCCGGCCGGACGACGAACAGACCTAGCAGGGTGTTGCCGATGCTTTTTCGCTTGTCAGCCAACATATCCTCCGCGACTAGGCTACCGCCTGCCCTTACGCGGCGTCAAGGCGGCTACCCCGCGCCTTCCCCGGCGGTTCCCGCCGAGAACGGTGATCTCGGAAAGGTGGGCCCGGCCGCGCGCCGCTAGCCGGTAAAAAGGACGCTGACGATGTCGCTCGGCGCGCCGACCTCCTGGTCTTTTACGACCCCGACGACCCGGTACTCGCGGACCTCGGGGACGCCGGGCGGCGCGCTTGAGAGGCGATTTGGCGCGCTTGGGCGGCGAAACCGCGCGTTTGGGCGGCACAGTTGCGTGGGATGACGGCTCCGCTGCGCGCCTGGATGGGGTGGCGGGGCACCTTGGAGCTCGCAAAAGGACGCTGAGATGGCGGGGTGTGTTCACCCGCGGCGTCGGGGCACGCCTGGGTGAAGCGACCGCGTGCTGGGCAAACGCGGCGAAGCGCCGGGATGACGCTACCGCGCCTACCGAGTCATGCGCGACGGCGCGCCAGGGAGCGCCGGCGTGCTATAAGACCGCCCATGCTTGCCCACACCGAGCTACCGCCGCGCCTGGTCCTGAAGACGGTGACTATCGAGCGGTTCAAGGCCGCCTTCAGGCCGGGGCCCGTAGAGCTGCAGCCGCTCAACCTTCTGATCGGGCGCAACGGGTCGGGCAAGAGCACCCTGCTGGAAGCCTTGCAGTGGCTTGACAGGACGATCCGCCAGGACGCCCGCACGGCCAGCGACCGCTATTTTGGCGCCCGGGATCTGATCAACCTGCGCGGAGAGAGCGCTTGGTTCAGCCTCAAGCTGACCTGGCAGCCCGAAGATGCTGCGCGCGATCCGGCACGCGAGGTGTCCTTCGAGGTCAAGGTGACTGCGCAAGAGGACGGGACGCCCGCCATTGTCGGGGAGTGGCTGTGGACGGGTCAGGGCCGGGGGCTCCAAAAGCTGATTGATACGGAACCGAAGCCGGCCGGGATCCCCGAGCGTGTGCTTTTTCCCCAAGACAAAGCCCGTCGCTATCCATTTTTCGAGTCCGACCGCCTCGCGCTCAGCCGCGGGGATCGCGAAGACAGCGGACCGGGCCCTACCTCCGGGACTGGTTTCTTGAATCCGTTTGCCGGGGTCCTGCGATTTTTTCGCGATGCGGTCTTTCTGCGCTTATCGCCCAACCGGCTCGCCGATGGCTCGCTGGCGAAGCGGCGGTCGTTTGACCCCCTCCTTGACGAAGAGGGTCAGATGCTGCCCGCGCTCTTGCTCGAGCTGAGCCAAGACCAGCGGCAAGAGCTGGTCGAGCGCCTTCGGCAGGTCCTGCAAGGCATGCAAGGGGTCCAGATCGATGCGCCCACCGGCCGCGACACCAAGGTCAACTATGCCCTGCTGGAGCGCATGCCCTACCGCGGGCGGGCGGGCCGCAAAGAATTCCCCATCCCCTCTTGGATGCTGTCGGAGGGCACGCGACGGATCACCGCCCTGTTTGCGCTGCTAATACATGACCCACCACCGTCGCTGTTATGCATTGAGGAGGTGGAAAACGGCCTCGACCCGCTCACTACCGTCGAGGTCCTGCGCGCCCTCCAAGATGCGGCCAGCCGGGGAACCCAGGTCCTGATGACGACCCACAACCCCTGGCTTCTTGACCACGTAGAGCCTGATACGGTCTTTCTGGCTCGGCGCCAGGGCGGCAATACGGTTTACCAGAAGTTCAAGGATCTCCCCGAGGTAAAGGACTTCGCAGCGGATGTCCCGATGGGCACTCGCTATGTGACCTTCGCGCGCGAGGTGCTCTGATGCGTCCGCAGCCAGAGCCGCTGCGGATCGCACTTTTTGTCGAGGGAAGCCAGGCGGCTGCTTCTCGGCGCGGAGACGACCTCCGCTCCCTCTGGGAGACTCTCTGCGCAACCATCGGCGTTGCCCGGCCCGAGATCGTGTTTCCGATCGACAAGAAATATCTGCTCGCGCTGAATCTCGATACTGATCAAGGGGGCCAAAGGACCAAGATGTCAGGCGCCAGCGAGGGGCTGGATGACTTGCTGCGTCGACATTACGGGCGGACGCCATTTGACGCGGCCCTTGTCGCCTGGGACCTGACTCCGCCGTGGGCCATGGTCACTCCGGATCGCTGCCGCTGGCAGGAAACCGTAGCCATGTATGCGCACATGGTCAGGCGCCGCCGGCTCCCCGAGCCGTTCCTGTCGTGGGCCGACAGGCGCGCGCAGGAGCTACAGGGGCGCGCCCGACCCTCAGCGCGGACCGGTGCGCCGCCACTGGAGCGCGGCGCCATCTTGCCCCTGTGCATGGAGAGCTGCTTCGAGAGCTGGTTCGTCGACGAACGCCAGGGGGCCTGCACCGGGAAAAATGGCTTACGCCAGGTGCTCCAAGTCACGGGTCAGCGCGTCCTTGGCTGGCCTGAACCCTTCTCTAAAGGAGATCAGCGAAGCGCCAAAAATTACCTGAAGGACGCCATTTCTGCGGTCCGGCGGCTCCGTCCACCGCACCCGCTTACCAACAAGATTCGTCGCGGCTGGGACGATAACCAGGAGAGCTGGGCACGCTTCCTCGCTGAAGCGCTTGCCGCAAGAGATCCCAAGGCTTGGCGAACCCACCCGATCGCTACACGGCTGGCTGAGCTGCTCCCGCTGCGAGCTCGCGCTTAGCGCCCCAACCCCTTGATCTGCCCTGGCTCTCATGTCACCTTGGCCGGGCTTTCGGCCCTGAGGCCGCGGGTCCGGCGGGCCTCGGGGTTCGCTTTCATCAATGACCCGCTGTTTTGACCAATATCGCTCCACCTGTCCCGCCCGACCCGGGCTCTGACTCCGGCAGCCCGGCTGCCCAAGCGACTCCTGAGGAAACTTATGACGGCCAGACCCCCCGCTTCACCGCCCCCCGCTGCCGCGACCGCGGCCCCCGCCAAGCCGCTGGACGCCGCGCTCGCGCCCGAGCCGGGTCGCCCGCGCGACCCGCCTGAGCTGGGAGCCCAGGCAGCCCAGGCAGCCCAGGGGAGCAGCGAAGGCGAGCTGCAGGGCCCTTTCGGGCTGGGGGACGTGCGCGCCCTGGCGCAGGTGATGAAGGACTTCGAGCTCGGTGAGCTCGAGCTCGTGCGCCCCTCGGGCGAGCGCCTGCGGCTCAAGAGCCGGCGAGCCGAGATCTCGGCGATCGGTCCCGCCCAGCGCGCCCCCGCGGCGATCCCGCAGCCGCTGCCCA
>DAOMZC010000818.1:0-3477 GCA_035437965.1 Pseudomonadota bacterium | reverse complement strand
CAGCCTGCAGCGCGGGCGGCAGGTAGCGCCGGGTCATCTCGTCGCTCAGTACCGCCGCGACGGAGCCTGGTGGGCGAGCGGCAGCCTGCAGCGTCTCTGCGGCGGCCCGGCTCAGCGCCACCGTCGGCGCGTCGGCTTGATACGCGGACGCAGCGCCGGCGATATAGCCGAAGGCGGCTCCCGCGGCGAGCGGTGAGTCGGCACGGGTCAGCAGCAGCGCGACCGCGGCATCGGCGCCTTCTTCGTCTCTCTCCGCCCACGCCTCGCGCACGGCCGGCGCTGCGACCTCGACCGCGACCACCAGGCAGGCCGCCACCTGGCCGCTGTGCAAGAGCGCGCTGGCCTCGGCGAGCGCCGCCAGCCCCGCCGAGCGAGCACCGACCACCGCCAGCCCCGGCCCGCGCAGCCCGTGCAGGATCGACAGCTCGCCCACCGGCGAGGAGGGTAGTGTGTAGGCAAACAGCCGCGGGCTCGGCTGGTGAGCCAGGACCGTGCGGTAGTAATCCTCGTCGGTCTTGTGGCAGCCGTAGAAGCTGCCGACGATCACCGCGATCTGCTCGGCCGGCCAGCGGGGGGCCTGCCGCAGCTGCCAGCCGCCGACCAGCGCCCGCTCGGCGGCACAGGCGGCCAGGGCACACAGCCGGTCCATGCGCGCGAGCTGACCAGCCAGCGTCGGGGGAGCCTCCGTCGGCAGCAGCGGCCCCAGCGGCTCATCGGCGCGCGGAAACAGCGCCCCCGCGGCGACTATGGCGAGCGGCACCGCGGCGCGCCGTACCTCCTGGTCGGAGGTCGCTCCCGCGGCGCGCCCTGCCCCACCCACCGTCGCCCGGCACAGGACCAGCGCCGCATTGACCCCGCCAAACCCGGACGAGGTCGAGAGCACCACCGACAGCGGCGCCGCCTGGGGAGCGCCGGCGACGATGTGGAGGGCAATCTCCGGGTCGCGCTCGCCGAGCCCGGCGGTGGGCGGGATGACCTGCTCTTCCAGGGCCCGCACCGCCATCACCGCTTCGAGCGCCCCCGCCGCTCCCAGCGTGTGCCCGAGCGAGCCCTTGATCGAGTTCACCGGCACCGTCGCGCTGCGCTCACCAAGGACGAGCTCCAGCCCGCGCGCCTCCATCGCGTCGTTGAACACCGTCGCCGTCCCGTGCGCGGATACGAAATCCACCGCTTCGGCGCCGAGCCCCGCGTCGGCCAGCGCCGCGCTCATTGCCCGCGCAGCGCCGCGGCCCTGACGATCCGGACCCGTCATGTGGTTGGCGTCGCAGGAAAGACCGTAGCCGCTCAGGTAGGCGCGGATCCGCTGGCCGCGGCGGCTCGCGTGCTCCTCGGACTCAAGGACCAGGAAGGCCGCGCCTTCGCCGAGGTTCAGGCCGCTACGAGAGCGATCGAACGGCTGGCACGGCCCCTTGGACTGGGCGCGCAGCGAGTGAAAGCCCGACAGGACGAACTCAGAGATGGCGTCGGTGCCGCCGCACAGGACGACATCGCAGCGGCCGGCCCGCAGCCACTGCAGCGCCATCCCCAGCGCCACGTTGCCCGAGGCACACGCCGTCGAGGTCACCTGCAGGTGCTGCGCCCCATAGCGACGCGCGAGCGCCCGCGCCGGCGCCGCGACCCCGAATCCGTCGGCGGTCGGCGTCGCCTCGGCACCGCACAGCGCCCGCAGCCGCTGCACCCAGGGCGCCTTCTCGCCCAGCCTCGTGCCCACGATGAGGCCCAGCCGCGGCGATGCTCCCGGGCCCGGATAGAGCCCGGCGTCGCCTAGCGCCTCGTCGGCAGCGAGCTGCGCCATCAGCCCGGCCCGCGGCCAGCCGCCGAGCAGAGCGCGCCCGTCATCGGCGTCGCCGGCCAGCAGCGCCTGCTCGTCGGGGAGCAGGACCTTGGCCACCGGTCCGATGTCGAGCTCGACGCGGCTGAGCGCAGGATAGCGGCGCGGCGCCTGCACCCCGGCGCACAGCCCGTCCCACAGGGCGGCGACCCCGATGCCCAGACCGCTCACCGCGCCCAGGCCGGTTATCGCGACGCGGCTCATGGCGGGGGCTTTCCCACGTTCGCCACTGCCGACGGAGACGGCACCAGCGGCGGCTCCGCTGGCGGCTCGGGGGCGCTGGCACCGACCGGGCGGCTCGGGGCGGCCGGCGGGGCGAAGAAGTCGAAGAACTGGTACCACTGCGTCGGAAAGCGCTGGACCATCTTCTCGTACGCGGCCACCAGCTGGCGCATCGCCTGGGTAATATCAGCCTGGCGATCCGCCGTATGAGGAACGACGATCGCCGTGTCCAGATAGTGCGAGAGCCGGCGCCGCCGCTGGCCCGGGGCCGAGGGCTCGATGACGAAAAAGCTGGGCACGAGCGGCGCCCCGGTGGCCCGCGCCAGCGTCGCCGGCCCGGTCGGGAACCACGCCGGTCGCCCGCAGAACTGCATGGGCAGCGCCTGACCGCCCAGGTGGCGGTCGAGCTGCATCCCGACGATCGCCCCCTCGCGCAGCACCGACGCCAGCTTGAGGATCGAAAACGGCGACTCGGTGGTGTAGATGATGCGGAAGCGATCGCGAAAGCGCTGCTCGAACTGCTGCACCAGCGGGTTTGGCTCTGCCGCCATCGCCAGGTAGAACTGCGGCAGCCCGCGCCACTCGGCGAGGAACGGTCCCACCTGCCACATCCCCAGGTGCCCGGTCGCCGCGATCGCCCCCTGCCCTTTTTTCACCGCGTCGAGCAGGTGGTGGCGGCCAAACGATGACACATCAAAGTCGAGCGGCAGACCCTGGTGCAGCGCGTAGCTGTCGGTCAGCATCTGCGCGTACTGCTGAAACAGCTCAAGGCCGCGGCGGTGCCGCTCCCAAGGTGGCGCCGGGCCAAGGACGCAGTCGAGGTTGTGCAGTGCCGCCGCGCGCGCCGACGGCAGGATCGAATAAAACAGCGATCCCCACAGCGGCACGATCACCCGCTTCACGGCGGGCGGAATATAGCGGATGCCCCCGAGCATGAGCCGGCGGAAGAACGGCCCCTCAAAGCGGTGCCGGTAAGAACGTCCGATGGGTTGCGCAGCCGAGTCCATGACCCGGCGGCAGTGTAGCGCGGACAGAGGAAATTTCTACGCCGCGTTCACCGGGAGCTGCGAATCCGCTCTCGGTCAGAGCGCCTGCCGAGGCCCTCAGAATCAGTCCGCGGCGGCTCCGCGGTGGTGCAGCTCGGCGCGCACGTGCTCGACGATCCGCCTGGCGAGGTCGGCGGCGGTGCTGTCGCCCTTTGGGCCCAGGGTGACCAGCTGCTGGGTCGTCGGCACGGCCAGGAGGCGATTCGCCGCGTCGCTGAGCTCGGCGCCGATCGCGGCGTCGGTGCGCAGCGCCTGCAGGTGCTCCATGTAGCTGCGCCCGTAGGCGGGGTCGGGGGTGCGGCGCAGCCGGGCGTTGAGCGCCATGCCGGCCGCCCGCCGCGCGTACGTGACCCCGGCGCGCTGCTGCTTGCCGGCGAG
>DAOMZC010000817.1:0-3481 GCA_035437965.1 Pseudomonadota bacterium | reverse complement strand
GCGCCGATCGACGTGCCGGTCGGCAGCAAGCTCCTGGTGCAGATCCAGGGCCTGACCGCGCCCGCCAGCCCCAGCGCCAACAACGCCCCCAAGGCGCTGGAGATGCTCGACAGCGAGACCCAGCGCGCCGAGCTGATTTTGAAGGAAGGCGACGTGGTCGCGATCGAGGGCGGCGGCATCGCGGTCAAGTGGCCGATCGCGCTGAAGCCCGATCTGGCGCCGACCTCCGAACTCAAGGATCCGGAAGCGACCGGGCGCGGCGGGCTGCGCCTCTCCTATATCGGCAAAGACGATTTCGGCGTTACCGACACCCGCCTCGTCATCACGCAAGGGACGGAGACGCTGGAGCTGCCGCTGACCGCGCCGGTGCCGACCAAAAACCCCGCGACGCCGCTGCCCGGCGCCGCCCCAGATGCCGGCGCTCCTCCCGCCGCCGAGGCGGACAAGGCGCCGTGAGCCGAGTCATGAACCCCTTGCGTGCCCCCCATCAAGCTGCCGCGCGCACCTGCCGAGCCTCTCGGGGCTGGGCGCTCGCCCTGCTGCTCCTGGCCGCTCCCATCACGGCGGCCCACGGCCAGCCCCAGGGCAGCGGCCCGAGCTTCGCGGTCAGCGCCCAGGTGCCGGTCCAGGACGACGCCGCCCGCGCCCGCGCCCGCGCCCTGCTCGAGGCGATGAACCAGGCGCTGGAGCAGGCGGTGACGCAGGCCGCCCCCGAGGCGCGCGGGCGCCTCTACCTCCTGGCGGCGCGCGCCCGCGACTACATCACGACCTACAGGGTGCTGGAGGAAGGCGAGAGCGGCGGCCAGTTCCTGCTGCGCCTGGAGGCCCAGGTGGATCTGCCGCGGCTCCTCCGCGATCTGCAGGGTACCCTCCCGGCCAGCCGCCAGGCGAGCACGCGCCGCGCCGCCCTGCTCCTGTGCGCGACGCCCAGCGTCCCCGACGCTGGCGGTCAGTCGGCGGGGCCCGAGGCGACGGCGACCCTGGTTGAGAAGGCGCGGGCGCTGCTCACCGACAGCGGTGAGACCGTCGAGCTGGTCGGCCCTTCGCTGTGCCCACCGGCCGGCGCGAGCGTGAACCCGGCGGCGCTCAGCAAGTCGCCGGCGCACGCCCTGCTCATGCTCACCCTCGAAGGCAGCGGGCGGGCCGAGGAGGTTCGCGGCACCCTGCCGCGGCTGCTCGGGGCGCTCGGCCGCGTCACCTTCCGCGCCCTGCGCCTGGGCGCCGCCGCCGCAGGCACCGACGCACTCGTAAGTGAGACCGCCGAGGTCGCCGCGTTCGCCGCGACCGCCGAGGTCGCCCTGGCCGACGCCCAGCAGCGGGCGGCGCTGCTGGCGCTCGGGCAGCTGCTCAAGCGGCCGGGCATCCTGCCTTATAGCGGCAGCTCGGTGCTGGTGTCGATCCTGGGCGCCGGCAGCTATCCCAACTATCAGCAGCTCTTGCGGGTCCTGGGGGCCCTGCCCGGCGTGACGCGCGCCGAGCCACGCCGCTTCGTGGCCCGCAGCGGCCCTGCCTCGGCGCAGTCCGATGACCTGGTCCAGGTGCTGGTCCACACCACCTCCAGCCCCGAGGCGCTCGGCGCGGCGCTCGGTCGGACGCCGCTGTCGGGGCTGCGCCTGCAGGTTGCCCCGCAAAGCGCGGGCGCGCTGCGGGTGGTGTGCGCGCCGGGCAGCGCCCTGCCCGCCGAGAGCCTCCCCGAGACCCTGCCGCCCGCCGAAGGCAGCGAGCCCGCGCTGCCCGCCCCGGCGGCCCCGTGAGCGCCGTGCGCGAAAAGCGGCCGACCCCGGTGGTGACCCGATGACGACTCCGACCACGGCGCAGACTCCCCCGATTCTGCCTGTCGACGCCGGCGAGAGCGCAGCGAGCGACCGGCTCACACGGCCGTCAGCGCGAAACGGCCGCCGGCGCGCCCAGGGTCCGCGCGCGGGCATGTGGAGTCTCACCGGCCGTCCCGGTGCGGCAGTGAAGCTCAGGCCGCGACCGGCGGGTCCGCGTGCGGGAGTGCGGAGCCTCGCCGGCCGCCGCCTGCTCGCCCTGGGCCCGCTGCTCGCGCTGCTGCTCGGCGGCTGCAAGAGCGCGCCGCCCGCCAAGCCGAGCGGCATCCTGTGGCTCAACCTCAAGCCGCCGTCGGCGACGGTGCTGGTCGATGAGCAGCCGATCGTCGCCCGACCCGGCGCGGTCACGCTGCGCATCGCCCTGCGCGCCGGCCCGCACCGCCTGGAGCTGCGCGCCCCCGGCCACTTCCCCGCCTACCGCGACCTCGAGCTGCCGAGCGCCGGCGAGCTGCGCCTGGACAGTGGCGGCGCTGATGATGACGGCCCTGCCCGGTTCCAGGAACTGTCCTCCCTGTGCGAGGACTTCCGAGAAGGCGACGGCCTCGAACATGCCCGAGGCATCCGAGAAGCTGACATGCGACATGCGCTTGTCGTCCTTCGTTCGACGGTCGAGGCGACGGATGACGCTGCCCGCCAGCGTGACCGCACGCTCAACACGTCGCTTCTCGGCGGCGAGCTCAGCGTAGGGCACGCAGCGCAGGCGCTGCAGCGTCTGCTTGAATTCATCAAGCGGATGGGCGGACATGTAGAAGCCGATGGCAGCGAACTCGCGCGACAGGCGTTCCGGCATGGTCCACTGGTCGACGGTGGGCAATGCGCGATCCGGCTGCTTCTGGACTTCCCCGAAGAGGCTGACCTGCGAGCTTTCGCGTTCCCGGCTCGACAGGTTGGCCTCGCCGAGCAACATGTCGATGGCTGCATGGATCTGCGCGCGGTTGGAGTTGAGCCTGTCAAAGGCGCCCGCAGCGACCAGGTTCTCAAGAATGCGGCGATTGACGAATTTCGCGTCGACGCGCCTTGCGAAGTCGAAGACGCTCGTGAACCTTCCGCCCTTCTCGCGGATCTCCACGACATGCTCCATGGCGGAGCGGCCGACATTGCGGATCGCCGAAAGGGCGTAGTAGATGACGTCGGTGCCGTCCGGCTTCTTGCCGGCAGTGAACAGGGCGCCTGACATGTTGATGTCCGGCGGCGCCACGGTGATACCCAAACGCTCGGCTTCCTGCTTGAAGATCGACAGGCGGTCAGGCGAACTGATATCGAGCGTCATCGACGCGCAGAAAAATTCGACCGGATAGTTGGCCTTGAGCCAGGCCGTCTGGTAGGCGACCTGCGCGTAGGCGGCGGCGTGGGCCTTGTTGAAACCGTAGCCAGCGAATTTCTCGGCCTGGTCGAAGATCTGCTCGGCGACATCCTCCTCGATGTTCTTGAGCTTCTTCGCGCCCTCGATGAACTTGGCGCGCTGGGCGTCCATCTGCTCCTTGATCTTCTTGCCCATGGCGCGGCGCAACTCGTCCGCCTGTCCGAGCGAGTAGCCCGCCAGCTCGCGGGCCATGAGCATCACGTCCTCCTGGTAGGTCATCACCCCGAACGTTCCGGACAGGATCGGTTCAAGCGCCGGATGGAGGTAGAAAGGCTTTTCACGGCCG
>DAOMZC010000816.1:0-3481 GCA_035437965.1 Pseudomonadota bacterium | reverse complement strand
CGGGACCCATCGAGCAGCTGAAGCCGCCACCGGTCAGCCGGTACTGGATGTCCGGCCCGATCGGGATCCGCGCCGTGTTATCGTCCGGCGTCGGGTCCTGGGCGCTGCCGGCGGTGACGCTGGCGCCGAGCTGCGGGGCCGCGTCCAGGGCCGCCACGTCCGGGGTCACGACCTTGAGGGTAATCGGCGGCGCCGGGCCGACGGCCAGGCGGTCGCGGGTGCACAGGTAGACCTGGCCGTTGGGGACGCAGCGCCAGCCATCGCCCTGGGCCGGCTGCACGACCACGGTGTCGGGCGGCACCTGGATCGACACCGCCACTCCGAGCGCCGGATCCTGGCCCTTGTTGGTGACCTGGACGGTGATCGTCTCTTCCTCACCCACCTTGGGGGGCTCCGGGCTGCGGCTCAGCGTCACCGACAGGTCCGTGTTGCTGGGCGGCAGCGCGCCGACGCCGATGACCGCGGTGTCGTTGGCCGGGTTGGGATCGTTGTTGCGCACCGCCGCTACAGTCGCGGCGAGCGTGCCGGTGCCTGCCCCCGGGTTGGCGGTCGGCTCGATCGGAGTCAGCAGCTGGACGGTAATCGGCGGCGCCGGGCCGACGGCCAGCGACGAGCGAATACAGGTCACTGTGTCTCCCGCCTGCTGGCAGACCCAGCCGCTGCCCTGGGCCGGCTGCACCACCACGCTGCCCGGCGGCAGCTGGAAGGTGACCGTCGGCGAGTTGACGGTGTCGGTGCCGAGGTTGGTGGCAATCGCGGTGTAGGTGACGATCTGGCCCGGCTGCGAGGTGGCCGGGTCGCGGGTGAGCGTAATCGCCAGATCCGCCTGGGTGCGCGGCGCCGAGCCCAGCTCCGAGACCGCGCGGTTGTTCGTCAGGTTGGGATCCTCGACGCCGGGCGAGCCGACCTGGCCGACCAGAGCCGGCGTGCCGTTGGTCGTCCCGGTGGGCAGCATGACCTTCACCGTGATCGGCGGCGCGGTGCCCTGGGGCAGATCCGGCCGGGTGCAGGTGAAGGTGTCGTCCTGCTGCTTGCACGTCCAGCCGCTGCCCTGGGCCGGCTGAGTCACGGTGCCGCCCGGCGGAACGGTGAAGACCACGGTGGGCGTGGGGGCGGAGTCGGGGCCGGTGTTGCTGGCGGTCAGGGTGTAGGTCACCTCGTCACCCGGCTGCGGCTGCTGCGGGCTGCGCTCGATGGTCAGCGACAGGTCGGCCTGCGGCAGGCTGCCCACGTCGACGGCCGTATTGTTGTCCGGGTTCGGGTCGTTGTTACGCGACGCGGTGACCGTGCCGCGGGCCACCGGGGTCCCGCCTGCGGCGGGAACATTGGGGTCGGTAATGACGACCGTAATCGGGGCCGCCGCGCCGGGCGCGAGGGTCGGCGCGACGCAGGTGGCGACCACGCCGGCCTGCGTGCACACCCAGCCGGTGCCCGCCGCCGGCACCTTGATGATGCTGCCCACCGGCACCGAGAACACGACGTTGGCATTGGTCACCGGCGTCGTGCCGTTGTTGGTGACCTGGGCGGTGTAAGTCACATCCTGGCCGGGCAGAAGCTTCTGCGGCGTATGGGTGATAGTCAGGGCGAGGTCGGCGGCGGTGGCGGTGACGTTGGAGTTATCCACCGCGTGGCTGCTGATGCCGACGTTGTTGGCGGGATTTCCGTCCTGCCCACCGGCAGGCGGCTGGGCGGCGACGCGGTAGACCAGCGCGGTCAGCGTGTTGTCGGGCACCGCGACGGTGGTGACGGTGTAGACCACGCTCTCGCCGGGGGCCAGGTTGAGCGCGGTGGTGGTGATGGGGCCGGTGCCGCTCGGCGCCGGGCAGGTCGCCGCGCCGACCGGCGTGCAGGTCCACGAGGCGATGGTCACGCCGGGGGACAGCGTGTCGGTGATGCTGCCGCCGGTGACCGCCAGGTCACCCAGGTTCGTCACCGTGACGTTATACTGCACCGGGGCGCCGGGCTGCGCGTTTCGGCCCTGCAGGTTGTCGGTGACAATGACCGCGAGGTCCGGCGAGGGCAGCCGCGTCGAGTCGGTCGCGATGTTATTGCCCGGAACCGGATCGTTGATGTCCAGCGGCGCCTGGATGGCCGCCTGGTAGGTAAACAGGCCCATGCGGCCGGGGGGAACCGGCACATCGACGACGAACACCAAGCTGCTGCCCGGCGGGAAGTTGGCCTGGGTGGGCGGGATGCTGCCGGTACCGCTGGCCGCGGGGCAGACCGCGCCGCCCTGCGCGGTGCAGGTCCAGGACACGTTCTGCGGCGGAATGGCCGGCGGAATGGTGTCGGAGATGCTGGCCGCGTTGACCGGCGTGTTGGCGCTCAGGTTGCTGTAGGTGACGGTGTACTGGACATTGCCGCCGGGCGTGGGGGCGGCGCCGTTCAGGTTGTTGCTGATCATCACCGCCAGGTCGGCCATGCTGGCCGAGCAGTCAAGCGCCGGAATCAGCGGCAAAAGCGGCGCCGCCGAGGCCTTGTCATTGCCGGCGTTTCCGTCCGTGGCGCCGTTGGCCGGGAACTCGGTGACGGCCGCCGACTGCGACAGGCCGGACTTGCCGCCGCCGCTGGAGGTGGTGATGGCGCCGCCGGACAGGGCGATGAAGCCGCCGCCGCCGCCGCCGCCGGGGCCTTCACTCTCATTGCCGATGAGCAGCTGGGTGCCGCCGTTGCCGCCGTTGGCGGTCGCGGTGATTCCGGAGAGAGTCTGGGCGGCCACGACGATCGTCCCGCCGCCGCCGCCGCCGCCCGGGGCGTCGTTGTTGGCGCCGCGGGTCGGCGGCGCGCTCTCGCCGTTGGCGAAGATCCCGCCGCTGCCGGTGAGGCTCGGCGTCGCCACGAACACCAGCCCGCCTCCGGCGCCGCCCTGGTTGGCTGCGTCGTTGTTGCCATCGCCAGCGCCGCCGCCGCCGCCGAAGAACAGGCGCTGGGTCACGCCCGGCTCCAGGGGCCGCCCGCCAAGACCGCCGACCTCACGCCGGCTGTCGCCGTTCCAGGTTGCCTGGTTCGGACCGACGGTAAGCGCGTCCAGGTTGGCCCCTCCGAACGTGTAGCCGCCGCGGCCGCCACCGCCGTCGGTGGTGCGGGCGTTGCCGTTGCCGATGTAGCCCGGATCGAGCACCCAGGCCGCCGCGCCCACCGCATTGGGGTCCATGACGCCCTGACCACGACGCCAGGGAGCGCCGTTGGTGGCGTTGGCACCGCCGCCGCCGCCGGCGTTGTGCGAGTTGCCGCCGCCGCCGCCGTTGCCCGGAGCGCCGCGGCCGTAGCGACCGCCGCTATTGTCGTAGTCCGCGCTGTAGCCGCCGATGCCCTCGCCCTTCTCACCGCCCATCGTCGCGTTGAGGGCGCGGAAGATCGGCAGGCTCGAGTTGGGGGCGGTGGTCAGGTTATCGAGCAGACCGGGGCGGAAGCCGCGCGCGCTGACATCGATGCTGCCGTTCACAGTGACCGAAGTCTGGGCGTGGATCGCGACGATGCC
>DAOMZC010000815.1:0-3486 GCA_035437965.1 Pseudomonadota bacterium | reverse complement strand
TCACTTCCCCACAGCTCGCCCAGCAGGTTCACCATGACCGCGCTGCGCATGAGCTCTGGCGAGCCCAGAGGGAGTCCGCACAGCGCCCGCACCTGCTGCTCGAACTGGCTGGTCAGGCATGCCTCCTGCGTCGCGTGGCCCGAGTTGTGCGGCCGCGGCGCCAGCTCGTTGACGACAAGCTCCCCGGACGGCAGCACGAAGAACTCGACGGCCAGCACCCCCACGTAGTCGAGCGCCACCGCGAGCTCGATCGCCTTGCGCTGGGCGCGCCGCGCCAGCTCGGCGGGAACGCGCGCCGGCAGGATGCTGACATCGAGGATGCCGCGGGCGTGGCGGTTCTCGATGGCGGGGAACACCGCGACCTCGGAGCTGGCGGCGCGGGCGACGATCACCGACAGCTCACACGCGAGCTCCAGCCGCTTCTCAAGGACGCTCGGCAGACCGGCCAGCGCGCCGAAGGCCGCCGCCACCTCTTGCGGGGTGTGCACGACCCGCTGACCCTTGCCATCGTAGCCAAAGCGCGCCGTCTTGAGGATGCCGGGCAGATACGGCAAAAGGTCGCGCGATAGGTCGGCCGATCGGCGCAGCACTACATAAGGAGCGGTGGGCAGCCCGGCGCCGCGGACGAGCGCCTTCTCGGCGATCCGATCCTGGGTCACCGCCACGCAGTCTGCCGACGGCGACACCGGGATGAATCGCGCCAGCCAGCGCAGCGCCCGGGCGCTGACGTTTTCGAACTCGGTGGTCACCGCGGCGCAGGTCGTGGCCAGGACCTGCAGAGCGGCGGCGTCCTCGTAGTCGGCGCACAGGAACGTGTCGGCGAGCGCGCACGCCGGAGCGCCGGGGCTCGGATCGAGCACCGTGATCCGATAGCCCATCGCGCGCGCCGTCTCGGCCAGCAGCAGGCCGAGCTGGCCGCCGCCCAGGATGCCCAGGCGCGCCGGGGGCAGGATGGGCCGCGCCGTCATCCCGCCGCCTCGGGCAGCTGGATGGCGAGGACCGCTTGCTGCTGCTCGGCGCGAAACGCGCGCAGTCGGTCGCGCAGCGCCGGTCGCCCGCGGGCGAGCATGGCGATCGCGAACAGCGCGGCGTTCACCGCCCCCGCTTCGCCGATCGCGAACGTCGCCACCGGCACCCCGCGCGGCATCTGCACGATCGACAAGAGCGAGTCCTGACCCGCCAGATACTTGGATGGCACCGGCACCCCGAGCACCGGCACCAGCGTCTTTGCCGCCAGCATGCCCGGCAGGTGCGCGGCGCCGCCCGCGCCGGCGATCACCGCCTGCAGCCCGCGCTCCTCTGCCGTCTCCGCGTACGAGAACAGCAGCTCGGGAGTCCGGTGCGCCGAGATCACCCGCGCCTCCAGGCCCACCGCAAAACTGCGCAGCGTGCGGGCGGCGTGCTGCATGACCTCCCAGTCCGACTCGCTTCCCATTACCAGGCCGACTTCGATCATGGGGTCTCCTTTGCGCTCGCGGCCGCGCCGCGCGGTCGCCGGTACTCGCCCACCGGACGCAGCTCGTACTCGGCGGGGGCGGCGAGCAGCTCGACCACGACCCGCGCCGTATCTAAAGAGGTGAAGCACGGCACCCCGGACTCCACCGCGCTGCGGCGGATGAGCATTCCGTCATGCAGCTCGCCGCTCTCGCGGATGCGCTCGTTGCCACCGGTGATGGTGTTGATCGCCAGCGCTACGTGACGTCCCCGGATGAGCTCTGGAATGCGCGAGCCGCCGTCGCTGATCCGGCGCACCGCCTGCGCCGCCAGGCCGTGCGCGTGCAGCCACGCGGCGGTGCCGGAGGTGGCGTAGAACGTGTAGCCGCGCGCCGCCAGCGCCTGCGCGATCGGCAGCGCCTCGGGCTTGTCGTGATCGGCGATGGAAAGGAACGCCGCCCCCACCGCCGGCAGCGCGATGCCGGAGGCGAGCAGCGCTTTCTGCAGCGCCGCCCGATACGAGAAGTCGATCCCCATCACCTCACCGGTCGATTTCATCTCCGGGCCCAGCGCCGTGTCGGCGCCGCGCAGCTTGCCCATCGAGAACACCGGCGCCTTGATCGCGACCAGCGGCACCGCGGGCCACAGGCCGCCGGCGTAGCCGAGCTCGCGCAAGGTCGCGCCGAGCATCACCTGCGTTGCCACAGTCACCATGGGCACGCCGGTGATCTTGCTGAGGAACGGCACCGTGCGCGAGGCGCGGGGGTTGGCCTCCAGCACGAAGACGGTGGCGGACGTGGAGCCGCCAGCCGGCCGCTCGCTTGCCGCGGTCTGCGGATCCGGAACCGGATCGGTGACGACGAACTGAATGTTGAGCAGGCCGATGACGCCCAGCGCGCGCGCCAGGCGCGTGGTCAGCGTGACCACGGTGGCCAGATCTTCATCGCGCACGCCGAGCGCCGGATACACAGCGAAGCTGTCGCCCGAGTGCACCCCGGCCCGCTCGATGTGGCGCATGATGCCGGGAATCAGCACCTGCTCGCCATCGCAGATGGCGTCTACTTCGATCTCGATCCCGCGCAGGTAGCGGTCGATGAGCAGCGGGTGCTCGGTGCCGCACTGCTTCTGGGCGCGCTCGACATAGCGCCGCAGCGCCGCTTCGCTGCGTACGATCTCCATCGCCCGCCCGCCCAGTACATAGGAAGGACGGACGACCAGCGGGAAGCCGAGTGCCGCCGCCACCGCCAGCGCCTCCGCCACGCTGCGCACCGTGGCGCCGCGCGGTCGCGGAATCGCGAGCTCCGCCATCAGGGCGTCGAAGCGCTCGCGATCCTCGGCCAGGTCGATGCGATCCGGCGGCGTGCCGAGCACCGGCACCTGCCGCGCTGCCAGCCGCCCGGCCAGGTTCAGCGCCGTCTGGCCGCCGAACTGGACGAGCACCGCGGGCGCCGCCGACTCTTCCGCTGCCGGGCCGCGCTCGTTATCGAGCACGGCGAGCACGCTCTCTTCATCGAGCGGCTCGAAGTACAGGCGGTCTGACAGATCGAAATCTGTGCTGACCGTCTCGGGGTTCGAGTTGATGAGGATGCTGCGCGCGCCCGCCTCGTGCAGCGCCATGGCGCCGCGCACGCTGCAGTAGTCGAACTCGATGCCCTGGCCGATGCGGATCGGACCCGAGCCGAGCACCACCTTCTTATTGCCCGGCAGCGGCGGCGCCTCGTTCTGGGTCTCGTAGGTGCTGTAGAAGTAGGGAGTCTGGGCGGCGAACTCGCCGGCGCAGGTGTCCACGGTCTTGAACACCGGGTGGATCTGCCAGCGGGCGCGCAGCGCGCGGATCTCGGGCTCGCTGCGCTGGCAGAGCTGCGCGAGCTGCGCATCCGCAAAGCCCATCCGCTTGGCCTCAAGCAGCAGGTCCGCATCCAGGCTGTCGCGGCGCGCCGCGAGCTCGGCTTCCATGCGCACGATGCGGCGCAGCTTGGCGAGGAACCAGCGATCGATCCCGGTGCTGTTGTGCAGGTCTTCAAGCGCCTGCTCTGACTGCCCGCTGGCGCA
>DAOMZC010000814.1:0-3489 GCA_035437965.1 Pseudomonadota bacterium | reverse complement strand
AACCGCCGCGGATCGTTTGACGCGCAGTCTCTCTTAGCGGCTACATTGCCTCCGAGGAGGACCGTGGAAAACCAGAGGCAAGAGATTTCAGTTGGATCAGCGTACGACAGAGTCTGATGCGGGAAGAAAAGGGCTTCCGAGGCCTCTGCAAGGGTACCCAAGGTGCGATGCCAGGTGCTGAATGGGCGGAGAAGGTGGGTGCTGGTGCGGTGGCGGATTTTCCAGGGGCCAGCCCCGCCAGGGGCTGGCCTGCCCGGCAAAGGGGAAGGATTTTACTCGGGCGGCCGACCGCTCGGATTGTTCCCACCGGCCCCTGCGGGTCTCGGGGGCATCGGCATCCCCAGGGCTGCGGCCAGCTTGGCCAGCGTAAGTTCCGAGGGGCGGGGTCTGCCGCGCCCCTGCTCGATGTGGCGGATGAGCGAAGCAGGGAGCTGAGTCCGGCGCCCCAGCTCTGCCACCGACCACCGGGCCAGCAGGCGACGGCGGCGTAGCTCCGCCCCGTAGCAGACCCAGTCCGTGTTGCCCCACGGTCGCCGCCGGCGTTTGAGCCATTCGTACAGAAAGCCCGGCGACCGCTCAAGGGCTGCCGCTGCGGCGGTGACCGTATCCGCTCGATATTGGACTTGGGCGGTAGCCTCGCCGGTCCCCTCGTCGTCCTGGACTGCAGGCCTGCGCCCAAGCAGCGCTTCCATCAGCGTCTCCTTTGTGCAGGCGACATCGGCCAGCGCGGCGCACACCGCGACGTGCGCCAGTCGCAGCCAGCGTTTTTGATCTCGGTTCATCCGTGCCTCCGTGCTAAGACGTGGGCCTCGCTTGGGGCAACCCGTATACCGGGGTCTCGCTTGCGGTAGAGTCGAAGGGACTGCTCGCCTCCGTAGAGCATGGCGCCGAGCTCCTCCCAGCCGAGGTCGCTCAAACAGAGGGCGAGCTGGCTGGGGTCGTAGCGGGCCATGCGAAACAGCGAGAACTGCCGGTCCGCGCGGAGCGCGGACTTCACCGTCGCGACCGCATGCAGCGCGTAGCTGCCGGGGACGGGACACTGCGTCTCCAGCTCCCAATGGAAGTCGACCTCCTTGGCCTGGGGGCAGTGACGCCAGATGGGGCCAGCCAGCCAGGCAGCATACGGGGCCGGCACGCCGCCGCTGAAGAGTCGATCGCGCCGTTTGATCTCTGCCCGGTCGGTGCAGGGCGCGCTGGCCAAGGGCAGATCGAGCAGCAGCAGGTCATCGACCTGGCAATCCAGAAGGCTTTGTTGAAGAAACCGGGGTTCGTGGTCCAGGTGCGCCAGAGTGCCGCCCAGCATCGTGAGCAGTCGACGCTGTCTTGAAGCTGGGGGCCGATGAAGCGCCGTATACAGAGGCACATGATGGAAGTTGCCCTGCAGGGCCCACACATGCACCTGAGGCTGCCGGGCCAGACGGTCCACGGCGTGGCGGTAGGCGGAGGTCAGAAGCGGGTGGCTGATGTCCAGCAGGCACAGCTCCACGCCGGAGGCACCGGACTCCATCAAGTGCCCGACCAGCTGGGTCTCCGAAATGCCGTCGCCGGCGCCCAGGGCGATCACCTGGAGCGGGCCCGGTCCGCTGGCCACGATCTGCTGGGCTACCTCGCCGAGTGGCAGACAACGGCGCAGGGCCGTCGACGGGAACGAATGCTGGCAGAGGGCCAAGTAGGCCGCGGCGCTGCCGGGGTCCAGGTAGGCGCTGCTCTGCTCCAGATAGCCGCCTGCCCCCTGGAGGAATCGCGCCAGGTCGGCGACTAGACTCAGAGGGTCGTAGCTCGGGGCGAGCAAGCAGTTGAGCGAACTGCGCATCCCTGCCACCTCCAGCCGCGGCGGTGGGCCGCTCGGGGCTTGGGCGGGCGGCGCGGGGCGCCCCGGCACTTCGGCCCAGTGGAGCTTGAGTTCAGCAACGCCGATGAGGCGGATGAGCGTGGCGCGGCTGGGTGGGTGCCGCGCGGTCTCGGCAAATTTGATGGTGGCGTCCGACAGCTTCGCTCGGCGCGCCAGCTGGACGCGACTCAAGCCGGCGGCGGTGCGCTTGTCGCGGAGCAGGCGGCCAAACTCTGCCCACTGCGTCTTGGACACGGCGCGCTCGGGCAGGGTTAGTGCCGCCGCCGCTCGCCAGAAACTGCACCAGCTCTTCGAGGCGACCCAGGTGCTCCGCCCAGGTCGACTGTAGCTCACCGGGAGCCTGCACCGCCAGCGGGTGAAGCTGGGTGAGCAAGGTTCGCGCCTGCTGATGCAGCGCCTGCAGAGCCTCTGAGGGGGCCGTCATGGGCCTTGCCTCCGGCGGCAGTCCCGAGGCTCGGGAGCCAGCGGCAGAGCCCAATAGCGTGCGAGCTCATCCAGGCGTGTGGGCTCTTTGCTCAGCAAGGCCAGCAGGCTCACCAGCGACGCGCTGGGCACCCCATACCCTGCTCTTAATCGGGACAGGTAGCCCTGGCTCAGGTCGAGTTCCACCTCTAGCTTGCGCTGGGAACGCACCCGGCTCAGCTTGGTAATCTCGGCGGCGGCGCGCTGAACCAGCTCGGCGCGATAGGTGGCCTCCAAGGCGGCGGCCAGCTCGGGCATCGACTCGAAGGACAGAAGCAGATGCTTGCAGCGTCGGCAGGTCGGCACCAGCAGGTCCGCCGGCAGAGTCAGAGCGGTATGGCGGTAGCGACACACGCGGCCGGGCTGCGCGGTGGGCCGCACGGCATGGCGACCGCAGCACGGGCACGGGCCCGCCTTGGCGCGAGCTTGCGGGGCCGAAGCGGGGTCTTGCACGGCCTCGGCCAAGGGGCCGTCTTGGACCTTGGGAGCCTTCATGCCTTCACGCCTCCCCGCCCGGTCGTCCCGCCAAACGCTGCACACCGCTCGGGCTGGGCGCAGCCGGCTTCAACACCGGAACCCCAGCGGCGCGCCCCCCACAGAGCATCAGGAGCGCTCCGGGCCGGGCGGGCCCGTCCTTGGGGAGCGGTTCGGGCTCCGCCTCGAGCAGCCCGAGCTGTTGCACGCTGCCCAGCCACGCATAGGGCTCGCCTGAGCGGAGAGCGACGCTCATGGGCTCCCTCCATCCGCTGCGAGAGACCGCGCAGAGAGCGGTGCAGCGCTGAGCCCTTGCGCAGCAGAATGCGGCATCGCCCGAGCTTCCCCCGGGAAGTCGGCGTGATTGCAGTCCTGCCCTGCGGAGGCAGCCACCAAGCCCTGGCCCGCCAGCATGGCACAGCCCCCGCCCTGTTTCTTGGCTTGCCGACAGGCGGCCTCCGCCAGTCGACGCAGCTCGGCGCGTGCCGGGACAAACTCGGTCTCCGTCGTATACGCTAAGCCCAGCGAAGCACTGACGCCGCGGTCGGACAGGCGCTGCAGAAGCGAGCGGGCGCAGCGGCCCAGGTCGCCAATCGGTCCGTGCAGAATCACTTCAAATTCGTCGCCCGCTTGGTGACTTCGAAAAACTTCGTCCACGCCGCGGCGGACCGCGTGGCTCAGCGCCTCGGCCGCGGTGCGGA
>DAOMZC010000813.1:0-3490 GCA_035437965.1 Pseudomonadota bacterium | reverse complement strand
CCTGCGGCCGGCTGTCGTGACGCGGCCGACCGTCGCCGTGCGGGCGGTTGTGGGGCCGGCCGCCATCGGACTCCAGCTTGCGCACGTAGTCGACGAAGGCGGCGCGATCCTCGAGCATGTCGTGGAAGCGGGCGGCATGGCCGCCGCGGTTGCGATCGCCGTCGCCGCGGCCGCGCGGGCCGTCGTGGTTGATGCTGTTGCCGATGTTGTCGTTGCCGCTGTGGCGGCGCCCGCCGCGGCCGGTCTGCCGGCGCTGCTCGAGCGCGGTGGCGAGCAGCTCGGCGGCGAGCTGGTTCAGATCGACGCCCTCGGTGTGCGACTGCCAGGTCAGCTCGCGCTGCAGGCCGGCCGACACCTTCACCTTCAGCTCGCCGGTCAGCTCGTGGTCGGTGTCGTCGAGAGCGCTCGGCGGTCGGCCGCCGCGCTCGGCGAGGTTGTGCAGGATCGCATCCAGCTCTTCCTCGACGCGGGTGATCGCCTCGCCGCGCGTCGCGCCTTCTGCGGAGCAGTGGGCGAGCTCGGGGATGCGAGCGATGAAGACCTTGCGCTCGCCATCAAACGACAGCACGACCCGATAGTTCGGTCTAGACATTTAGATATTCCTTCACGGAGCTGGCACTGAGCTGATGGAGTCCGCGGGGCCTGGCCCGCGGTGCTAATTCCCGCGCTGATTGCCGACCGCCGGGTGCTTGGGCGCGCGCCCCGCGCCGAGCGTCGATGGGCTCAGGCTGGCGGCATGACCACGGCAAGTCGGGGCAGCAGCGGAACACAGGGTGTGTGCCGGCAGTTTCGCGGGGGGCCAGAGGGTCTGTCAAGCGATTTGCGCGCCCTTTAGGCCCGGCCCAGAGGGGGACGTTGGGAGGGCGGTGGAGGGGACGGCAGGGCGCCTTTTCCTGCAAATTTCGTCGCCCCTTAGTTTGAATGTGACATCTTTCAGTAGAGCTCAGGAGAAAAGAGTAGAGGGGACCAGAGGGGTACACTCAGCCGCCTGTTTGCGCTAGCATGGCGCTTATATGGGCCTTGTGCTGGCGACGCTGCGCATGACCGGCACCGACGTGAATCAGCATGAAGAACCATGACTATTCCGCAGATTTAGCAGAAGACTCCCCCATGCCTCGCCGGTTATCGCCGCCGGCGAAATCTCGGGTCAAGGTTATCGGCGAGAACGTAGGGGCGCTGCCTGGGCCTTGTCGGCTCCGGCGCGTCGCGGCTCCGAGGGCTGGTGGTGCAGTATGAGCGAACAACACCCGAGCTGGCTGTGGTCGGTCTTTCGCTTCGTCGTCGCCAAGCGCTGGTGGGTGGTCGCCATCTGCGCGATCCTGCTTGGCCCGAGCGTCTATTACGCGATCAAGGTCCCGCAGGATAACTCGATCGACAGGCTGATCGTCCAGAGCGACCCGGACTACATCGCCGCCCGCGACTTCGAGAAGGTCTTCGGCGCCGCCGAGTACGTAGTGCTCCTGGCCGAGGCGGACGACCCGTTCTCGCCGGCGGTCCTCGGGCGCCTGTCGGCGATGGAGGCGGAGCTTGGCAAGCTGCCGCAGGTGGCGGTGAACTCGGCGCTGTCGGTCTACCGCCGCTCCAAGGCCGGCTTCGACGCCACCCCCGAGCAGGCGGCGGCCTTCAAGAAGTTCGTCACCGGCACGAACCTGTTTGCCAACCAGCACCTGTACGGCGAGCACTTCCTTGCCGTACCGCTCGTCCTCACGGTCAAGGGCACCGACGAGCGGGCGGCGCTGCTCGACCGGGTCGACGCGGTGATCGGCGACCTCGAGCAGCACCCGGCGCCGCTGTCGCGCCTGCGCAAGGTCGGCCAGCCGTACGTCAACGCCTACCTCGATAAAGACACCCGCGCGACGGGGATGCGCTACTTCCCGCTGTTCTTCCTGTTCGTCACCGTGCTGTGCGTGGCGCTTTATAAGTCGTGGCGGACGCTGGTCGCGTTCATCATCACGCTGGGGATGAGCGCCGCGATGACCGTCGGCTTCGTCGGGATCACCGGCGGCGTGTTCACCATCGTGTCGTCCCTGGTGCCGATGACCATCCTCATCACCTGCACCGCGACGCTGGTCTACCTGCAGTCGCGCTTCGTCGATCGCCCCCCCGACCGCGCGGTCGACGACCACCAGATCTTCGCCCTGTGCAACAAGTTCCTCGCCTGCACCGCCTCGATCTTCGCCGCGGCGGTCGGCTTCGCCGCGCTGGCGGTGTCCAAGATCCGCCCGATCCGCGAGATGGGCCTGTGGGTCGCCGTCGGGCTGGTGTTCACCTGGCTGCTCGTCTTCACGCTGTTCCCGGCGCTGCAGAAGCTGCTCCGCACGCCCACCGCCAGCAGCGATCAGCACGGCTCGAACCGGTGGTTCATCAGCATCGCCCACTTCGTCCCCGGCTTCTCGTATCGCTTCCGCTGGCTGCTGGTGCCGGCGGCGCTCGTCATGTGCGGCCTGGGGGCGGTGGCGCTGCTCGGGCTGCCGGGGGGCGCGGTGGCGCCGATGAAGCTTGAGACCAACGCCGTCGACTACATCAACCACGACGCCCAGATCTACAAGGACACCAAGGAGCTCGAGAAGAACCTCGGCGGCCTGGCGGTGACCAACATGTGGCTCGTCGGGCCGCAGGGCAGCATCAGCAAGCCCGAGACGCTGCGCGGCCTCATCGACCTGCAGGACAGCCTGCAGAAGGACCCGCACGTCGGCTCGTCGGCCAGCGTGGTGACGATCCTGCGCACCCTGCGCTATATGTCGGGCAAGGGCGACGTGCTGCCCACCGACGACGACTCGCTGGAGAAGCTGACCGACGACCTGGAGGCGTTCCTGCCGCGCGAGCAGATGCTGCAAAGCTTCGTCGACAAGACCAACCTCGGGCAGACGCAGTTCTCGATCATCACTCGCACCGAGGACTACGAGGGCTTCGTCGAGCTCACCAAGGTGCTGACCGAGCTGTGGGCCGGCTCGGTGTCGCGTCACCCGGCGCTCAAGGAGTTCAAGATGCAGCCGGTGGGCCTGGCGCCGCTGCAGGCCAAGATCTCGCACCACATGGTGCCGACGCTGGTCGAGAGCTTCGGGCTGACCGTGGCGATCATCTTCGGCACGTTCCTGTTGGTGTTCCGCAGCGGCATCGCCCGCCTGATGGCGATGATCCCGTCGTTCTTCGCGATCCTCGTGATGTTCCTGGTCATGCGGCTCACCGGGGTCGCCCTGAACGTCGCCACGATCCTCATCGCCTCGACGGTGCTCGGCACCAGCGAGAACGACCAGATCCACTTTTTTTATCACTTCGGCGAAAAGCGCAAGGACGGCACCGTAGAGGAGTCGCTGCGCCATACCATGCTCATCTCCGGCCGCGCGATCTTCTACGCGACGCTGATCAACGCCGGCGGGTTCCTCGCCTTCGCGCTCGCCAAGCTGCCGCCGGTCCGTCAGTTCGGCCTGCTGTCGGCGCTGGCGTTCGTGCTGTCGATGATCGCCGACTTCACGGCGCTGCCGGCGGC
>DAOMZC010000812.1:0-3497 GCA_035437965.1 Pseudomonadota bacterium | reverse complement strand
TGACCGCGCCGCGCCCGTGGCTCCCGGCAGACGCCCCGCCCGTGCAGCTTGAGGATCGGAGCGGCGAGCTCCCGTGGCGGGTAGCGGGCCCGCTCGCGACGCTGCCGGCCACCGTGGCGGCGCTGGCGGATCCGCTCTTGTCCGCCCCCTCGCTGACGACCAGCGGCGAGGCTCGCCTGGGCGTGCCGCTTGCCACTCCGGCCTCGGGGCCCGGCGCCGAGAGCTCGCGCCAGGAGATCGACATCGGGGGCCTGATCGAGCGGGCGTGGGCCGAGCTGCAGGTCACCGGCGTCCACTTCGCGCTGCTCGGCCCGACGGTGCGGGCGATCGGCGAGCGCCGGGCGCTGCTGCAGGCGTGGCGGGAGCTGCTGCGCTGCGCCGCCGACGCCGCGCTGCAAGGGGCGCACAGCCCGCCGCTCGTCACCGTCGAGCTCGACCCCTCGGCGGAGGCGGTGCAGGTCCTCCTTCATGATAACGGTCCGCCGCTCGCCCCCGCTGCGGCGCCCGAGCTCGCCGATGCCGGCCCGTGGCTGCGCGAGGCGGAGGCCCTGCACGCGCTCGCCGATCCGGCGAAGCTGCACGCCCTCCCCGGAGCCCGCCGCGGGATGTGGCTGGCGCAGCACACGCTGCTCGGACAGGGGGCGCAGCTGGGGCTGGCCGCGCCGCAGCTCGGTGGCACGACGGTGCGGGTGACCTTGCCGCGCCCGGTGCGCAGCGCCGCCTGAAGCGGCTACGGGCTCCACCTCGGCGGCGCAGCGCTGTCGAGGTCGAGCTGCCAGATCGAGTCCTGACGCTGCTGTCCCTCGTCAGCCGCCCCCGCAACGCCCAGGAGCCGCTGCAAGGCCAGCAGCGCCAGCGCCGAACCGACGATCATCGCCCCGGCCCCGCTCTCGACAGAGCCGAGCCGGTCGCGCTGGCGGACGGTGGCCGGCAGCGCCTCAGCGCCCTGGCCGACGACCCCCCAGGCGCCCCGGCAGCACGCCCACAACGGCGGCGCGGCCTCGGGGACAAGGTCGCCGGTGCGCAGTCCGCCCGCCACGCCGTGGATCCACAAGAGCGTGAACCCAGGCGCCACCTGAGCGAGGCGCTGAACTTCGTCGGGGGCGCCGGCGAGCGCGCACGCGGGACTCCCGGGATAGCCGGCCGCGGCAAGCTGCTCGCCGAGCCGCGCCGCCAGCTCCGCCGTGGCAGCAAGCAGCGTCAGCCCCGTGACCCCGGCCCGCCACAGGTAGTCGGCGGTCAGCTGGCCGACCTCACCCGCGCACACGAGCAGCGGCCGCGCCGCTTGCAGCCGCTCCTGGCCCCGCCCGCCGACCTCACGAAGCAGGATCTGCCGCGAGTAGCGCCGGATCTGCTGGTCGCTGAAGCGCGCCATCAGGCCGCGCCCGGGCCCGCCGCCACTTGCAACCGACCCGCTCAGCCGCCGGCGATCGCCGGGACGATCGAGACCTCGGTCGCATCGGTGAGCGGGGTCGCGAGCTGATTGAGGAAGCGGATGTCGTCTTCCCCGACGAAGATATTGACGAACCGGCGGACCGCGCCCTTGTCGTCGAGGATTCGCTCGCGCAGGCCGGGGTGCTGGGCCTCCAAGGCTTCAATCAGCTCGGCCACGGTCGCCGCCGAGACGGTCACCGCCTCTTGCCCTTGGGTGTACTTGCGCAGAGGCGTAGGAATTCGAACTCGAGCCATCGGAAGAAACTCCTGGGGTTTAGCCGCTTGATATCTGCATCCGGTACCATAACACGCCGCTTGCCGCTCATCTTCCTTCACCGCCTTCGCCGCAAGCCGAGCCGCCGCCCCCAAGGCCGAGGTTGTGGCCCACCGCATCGTGCTGATACGCTAGCAGCTGAGCCCTTGCCGCACGCGGCGCCAGCCAGCTCATTGGCCCCCGCAGCATGCACGCAGAGCCGCCCGTCAGGAGAAGGCGAGCCATGGACGACCCCAAGCCCGAGACCACCGAGCCGCCCAGCGACGCCGAGCTCGCCCGCTTCGAGCAGCTGCGGGCGAGCGGCCAGGCGACCCCGGCCGACTTTGCCGACGTGCTGCACCGCCTCAAGACCGAGCTCGTACACAAGAGCGAGCAGGGGCGCGCCCTGCGCCTCGCCCAGGAGGCGCTGCGGCAGCACGAGGACATCGCCAACGGCCTGGCCACCCCGATCGTCCAGATCTGGGACGGCGTGCTGACCGTGCCGGTGATGGGCAGCCTGAGCAGCGAGCGCGCCGAGATCCTCATGGACCGGCTGCTCGCCGAGATCGTCGCCACCCGCTCGCGCTACGCCCTGCTCGACCTTACCAGCGTCGAGCTCATTGATACGAGCACCGCCGATCACCTGGTCAAGATCGTGCGCGCCATCGAGCTCCTCGGCGCGCGCGCGGTGATCACCGGGATCCGCTCGGCGGTCGCCCAGACCATCGTCTCGATCGGCGTCGATCTATCGCAGATCCTGACCCTGCGCAACCTCCAGCAGGGGCTGGCGGCGTGCATCCGCTGGATGGCCACCGACCACGGGGCGGCGGACGAGACGGTCTAGTCAGCGGCCGGCAGCAGCGGCGGTGCAGGCCGGGCAGTCGGGGCGTGGCGGTAGCTTGATCTGGCGCAGGCGCCAGCGCAGAAGATCCAGGGTCAGCACCGCGCCGGCGTAGAGCGGCGTCGCCCCGGCGAGGATGCGCAGCGCCTCGGCGGCCATCAGCCCACCGACCAGGCCGCACGCCGGTCCCAGCACCCCGGACTGCTGGCAGGTCGCCGCGGTGCCGGCAGGCGGCGGCTCCTCGAACAGGCAGCGATAGCAGCCGAGCGGCCGGCTGGCGACGCCCGGCGGCATCACCGTCACGATCTGCCCGCTGAAGCGCACCACCCCGCCGATCACCGCCGGGACGCCCAGGCGCAGCGCCAGATCATTGACCAGGAACTTGGTGCCCAGATCGTCGCTCCCCTCGATCACCAGGTCGTGCGCCGCGATCAGCGCCGGGGCGCACTCGTCGTCCAGCCGCTGCGCCAGCCGCTCGCAGGGCAGCGCCGGGGCGCGCGCCGCCAGCCGGTCCGCCGCCGAGTCCACCTTGCGGCGCCCGACATCACGCTCGCCGTGGAGCAGCTGCCGGTGCAGGTTGGACACCTCGACGACATCGGCGTCGATCAAGGTGAGGCCCGCGAGTCGCGCCGGACCAGCGGCGGGCCCCCCCGTAAGGGCCAGCGCCACCGGCGAGCCGAGCCCGCCCGCGCCGATGACCAGCACGCGCACCGCCGGCAGCCTAGACGAAGTACTCGTCCATCGAGAAGTAGCGCTCGCCGGTGTCGCACAGCACGGTCACCACCGTCGCCTCGGGTCCGAGCTCGGCGGCCACCTGCAGCGCCACGTGCACCGCCGCCCCGGCCGAGATGCCGACGAGCAGCGCCTCTTCGCGGGCCAGCCGCACCTTGGTCGCGTAGGCGTCGCGGTCGACAACCGGGCGCACCTCGCTGAGCAGGCTGCGGTCGAGGATGTCGGGGATGAAGCCGG
>DAOMZC010000811.1:0-3507 GCA_035437965.1 Pseudomonadota bacterium | reverse complement strand
GGACCTCCGCCGGCAGCAGCGGCAGGCCCCACAGCTCCCGCCCGGCGAGCAATGCGGCGCCGCGCTGCAGCGCCTCGTCCTGCAGGCGCTGCAGCAGCCGGCACTGCGGGCAGTCGCTCGGCGGGCGCAGGCGGTTTACGAGCAGCGGCCCGACGCGCACCCGCTGCTCCGCCAGCTGGGCGAGGAAGCGGCCGGTCTCGGCGACGCTCAGCGACTCGGCGAGCAGGACCGGCACGAGGCAGCTGTGCGGCGAGCCGAGCAGGCGCTGGGTGCTGGCCGCCGACTCGGCCAGCTCGGCGAGCAGGGCGTCGGTGTGGTCGGGCTGGTACGCTCCGCGGTAGTGCTCGACGAGGTAGCGGTGCTTGGCGAGCAGCGCGTGCAGCGCCTGGACGAAGCCGCCGAGCAGCCTGGGCACCGCGAGCAGCCGGTGGGTGTGTCCGCTCGGCGCCGTATCGACGATCACGGTGCGGTAGCGGGCCGCCGCCGACCAGGCGGCGATGCGCAGGAAGGCAAACAGCTCGTCCATGCCGGGCAGCGACAGGTCGACGAACCGCTGCACGTCCTGCTCGTCGAGAAACGTGCCGCGGCGGGCGATCTCCCGCAGGGTCTCGCGGTGGCGGTCGAGGAACTCGGCCAGGCAGGCGGCGGCGTCGAGCTCGACGACCGTGAGGTTGGCCGGCGGCGGCTCGGCGGCGAAAGCATCGCGCAGCGAGTGCGCCGGATCGACCGAGACGACAAGGAACGACTGCGTCGGCTCCGCCGCGGCCAGGCCCAGCGCGGTGGCGGCGGCGCAGGTAGTCTTGCCCACGCCCCCCTTGCCGGCGAACAGGATCAGCCGCAGCGCGGCCGGCTCGGTGAGGAAGGGCAGGGCAGGGCAGGCGGCGGGCATGCCGAGCGGCCTCAGAGGCTGAGGTTCAGCTCGACGAAGTTGTGCGGCGCCCAGGGACCGTTGACCTCGAAAGTGAAGCTGTTGTCGAAGGCCGCCGCCGCCCCGGTGCCGGCCTGCTCGAACTCGGCCTGCGCGGCGCGCGGGACCAGGCACGCCAGGGTCAGCACGTCGCGCTCGTTGCGGGTCGGGTTGCGCTTGGTCTCGAAGCCGTGCCGCGAAAGGACCTGGGCGACGCGCTCGTAGTGGCGGTCGCGCTCCTCGCCGAGGAGCTCGGCGAACAGCCGGCCGAGCTCGATCATCTCGTCGCGGCTGGCGGTCTGCTCGTCGCCGACCACGGCGTCGCGGGCGGCGCGCAGCTCCGGGCGGAGCTTGATGAAGTATTCGAACAGGTTCGGCACGTCCCACACCACGCGCAGCCCCATCTCGACCTTGTCTTTTATGCGGGCGAGCTGCTCGGCCAGCGCGGCGTGGTTCGTGCGCAGCGTCCGCAACAGCGACGCCTCGTCGGTGGCGACCACGCCGAAGGCCACCGGCAGCACCGAGCTTTCCTGCATCGCCCACTTGAGCACGGCGTTGTGGATGGCGAGGTTGCGCCGCTCGGGCCGCAGGCGGGAGCGGTTGGTGCGGCTGACCAGCGCCGCGACCTGGCCGGTGCTGAGCCAGCGCACCGGGGCGCCGTCGAGGCCCGGCTCGCCATAGTCGTCCTTGCCGCGGCTGGCCGCGATTGCGTAGAGGTACTCGCCGGCTCCGGGTTGGTTTGTATCGGCCATTATGGAACTGATTTTGCGTTATTAAAATTACGAATGAAATAAGAAAAACAAGGGGTTGGCGGCTGGTGCGAAGGGGGCGGCTTATGGTGTGGCGCTCGGCGGCTCCAGCTCGGCGAAGCTGAACGGCGGGAACGGGCCGCTCACGGTCAGCTTGACGGACTCGCGGGCGGCCAGGGCGCGGGCCTGGGCGCGCACCGCGGCGAAGGTGCCGCGGGGGATGAGGAAGGCCGCGGCCACCACCAGCTGCTCGCCCTGCGGGACGAGCTCGGTGCGGTGCTCCCGCGCCTTGGGCATGAGCGCTGCGCGCAGCCACGCGGCGCGCGCTTCGCCGGCGGCCCGCTGCTGCGCCGCTTGCGCGTGCTGGAGCTGCCTCGCGCGCAGGTAGGCGGCGCCGATGCCGGTCGCCGCGGGGGTCGAGGGAGGCGGCGCGGGCGGAGCCGGCGGCGCGATTACGATGCGCACGGCCAGCTCCTCGGTACCGGCCAGGCGGCAGAGGAGCTGCGCGTACGCTGCGGCGTTCTCCGCGAGGTAGCTGCGCACCGCCGCGGCGCTCGGGAGCACGCTGCCAAAGCGCAGCGGCACGATGGTCGTCTGCGCGTGCACGTGCTCGATGACCCGGCTATAGGCGAGCAGATCCGCGGTCGTCGGCTGCGCCACTTGCAGCTCCGCCGGCAGCGGAGCGCCGATTGCGGCGAGCGGCCCGGCGGTGAGCACCGTGCACGCCTGGCCAAAGGCACCGCCAGGCCCCAGATCGAGCCGCGGAGGCGTCAGGTCGGCGGCGGCGGTGGTCACGCCATAGAGGAGCCAGCGCCCGCCCGCCTCCGGGTCAGCCATGCGACGGTTCCGCTGGCGCTGCGGGAGCCAGCGTCGGGGCGAAGCTGTAAAGCGGCCACGGTCCGGTCAGCTCCAGCGACAGCCCGCGCTCGGTCAGGTCGGCGGCCAGCGCCGTGACCCGGTCGGCCAGCTCCTGGCGGCGCAGCTTGGGCACGAGCAGCGCCTGGTGGAACATCACCTCCTCGGCGCGGCCGCTCACCTCGCCCGAGAGCGAGCGCAGGCCGCGGCTGCGCGCCAGCAGCCCGTGCAGCTCGGTGAGGAGCCGCTGCTCGACGCTGCGTGCCCAGCTGCGCACCGATCTGGAGATGTCCTGGCGCAGCTTCTGCTCAAGCAGGTAGCGCGCCCCCGGCGACGCCGGCAGCGCCTTGAACCGCGGGTCGGCGGCGAGCAGCGCGGCCTCGGCCCGCGCCACCTCCAGCCAGCCCTTGAGCGACCACTCTTCGAGCTGCTCGCTCTCGGCGAAGAAGCCCGCGATCGTCGCAGCCTCGGCGGCGAGCCACGCCCGCACGCTGGCCGCGGACGAGAACAGGCTGCCGAAGCGCAGCGGCAGCACCGGCCCGCCGGCCATCACCAGCTCGATGACCGCCTCGTGGCGCACCGCGCGCGGTCCCAGCCAGCTCAGATCGCGCAGCCGCGCCTCGGCCTCGGGGCCGGTCCACTCGGCCAGGGCGACGGGGCAGACGACCGCGGCGAGCTCGCCGTGGACCAGGCGGGTGAGCTCGGTCTCTGCGGTCAGCCCGGGGCCGGCGGGCAGCGGGACCGCGGCGCGGGTGACGCAGAAGAGGTAAAGTCCGGTCGGCGGCGCCGCTGAATCGACGGGCGGGGAGGGACTCGGCGCGCTCATTACGCAAGCATATCGCGTACTCGCGCCGCGTAGCAAAAGTCGGCGAAAGTGCGCCGCGGCCGGCGATTACGCTTTGGGAGGCTGGGCCTTGGTCGTCGCGCTGACCTCCGCGCGCAGGTTCAGACCGAGCCGCTGGAACGCGCGGTTCAGCGCCTCGCCAACGCGGGACT
>DAOMZC010000810.1:0-3507 GCA_035437965.1 Pseudomonadota bacterium | reverse complement strand
GGGTCGCGCTCATCTCGGATGAGCGGCACCTCCTGCAGCGGGTCTCACTTGGCGGGGCGGGGGCGAGCGAGTCGGTCTGGTCGCCGGCGCTCTATCCGCCGCGGCTCCTCGATGGCGGTGGCGGCTCGGTCATCATCGCCGATCAGAGCGGCGAGTTCATAAAGCGGTACACTGCCGAGCGCGACCCCTGGGTCGAGGATCTGGCGACCGGGCAGCAGGTGCGCACCATGGCCCGCGATGCCAGCTACATTTACTGGATCAACCTCGCGGCGCCGCACCTGCGCCGCGTGCCGCTGCGCGCGCTCAACCTCGCGGGCTCGCGCATCGCGCCGCCGCCGGCCATCGAGGCCGTCGCCGTCCTGCCCGAGGAGCTGGTCGATCTGGCGGTGGACGCCGGCGAGATCTTCCTGGCCAACGCGACCTCGCGGTCCCTGCAGCGCCTGCGCCCGGGCGGTCGCCCCGAGCTGGTGGCGACCTTCGCGCTGCCGCCGACCGTGCTCCACCTGACCCCCAGCGCCGTGTTTGTCGGCAGCCGCGGCGGCGTGGTGTACCGGGTCGAGCGGACCGACGGACGCGTGCACGAGCTCGGGCGGGTGGGCGGCGATGTCAGCGCGCTGTCCCTGGCCGGCTGCCTGCTGGTCGTCGGCAGCAGCACCGAGCTGAGCGCGCTGGACGCGACCCGCGGCATCGCCGTCCCGCTGACCAAGCGAGCCAGCGTAAGCGCCGTCGCCACCGTCGGGTCGCGCGTACTCTACGCCGATTACCAGGAAAGCGGCCTCTATGAGCTCCCGCTGCCTGCGTGCCCCGGTCCCGAGGCGATCGGAGCGGCCCGGCCGGCGCCCCCAGCACCGCCCCCCGCCCCGAGCCCGCCGCCGCCCGCGGAACCTGAGGTCGACCCCGACCCGCTGGCTGGCAAGAGCCGCGCCACCGCTCACACAGTCCAGATCCGCTTCGCGACCGCGGGGGACGAGCTGGCCCGGCAGCGCGTCCGCGCGAGCGTCGAGCGAGTCCTTGGCGAGGTGGCGTCCGAGCTGTGGGCGCGCGCGAGCGCGGCGCAAGTGGCGGCGCTGCGGCGGGACGGCTTCGGCGTCGCCTACCGTGACGGCGTCGATCGGGTGCGCTGCATCGACGTGCGCCGGAACCCAGAGGCCGCCCGCCGCCCGCCGCCGCCGCCCTTCTTCGAGTCGGGTCCGCCGACCACGTTCCTCGTCCAGCTGAACGTCGCCAGCCACGTCCTGCCCAACCTGCAGAACGAGCTCGCCGAGCGTAGCCTGACCTTGCTGGAGACCGAGGGAGCGACGCTCACCATCGCCGCGAGCGCGAGCGCCATCGCCCGGCTCGCCCGTCAGCCGTACGTGACCTGGACCGGCGCCTATGGCGTGCGCGAGCGACTCGTCGGCCTGGCGATCGGCCTCACCGAGCAGATCGAGCCGTGCGTCGGAGATCCGGATCGGCCGCTGCGCGCGCTGGCGGCGTGGGTGCAGAAGCAGCCGCAGGAGAAGCTCAAGCTGACGGCCGTCCTCTTCAAGCGCAGCGCCGGGTTCCTCGCCCTGGTGCGCCAGGAAGGCGGCCGCATCGAGTCGCGCGACGAGCAGACGGTCATGCTCACCATCAAGCGGGGCTCCCTGCCGGCGATCGCCGCGCACCCGGATGTCAAAGTGCTGGAGCCCTACGCCGAAGCCTCCGTCGACTGAAGCCGCGCGCGGCGACCGGGCCGACGCTTACATCGGCAGCTCGCGCTCCGCGTCGGCCAGGGTGTAGCGCGCCATCGCCAGGTTGGAGCGCTGGCGGTCGAGCACCAGGTAGAAGAACAGGTTCGGGCGCGTGCGCACCGGGCGAATCAGGTGGTACTGCTTGCCGAGCGTGATCAGGATGTCCTCGATCTCATCGCGCAGGCTCAGCGACTTTATCGCCTTGCGCTTGCTGCGTACTACCTCTGTATTGGCGGCCGCCGCGACCTCCAGGTTGACGGTGCCAGCGCCGCCCAGCGACCCCAGACACATGCCGCTGTCGCTGTCGGCCAGCGCCGCGCCGATAAAGCCCTCAATCGCCTCCAGCTTGCTCAGGTTCTCTTTAATGTTGCTCGTCGTAAGTGCCATCTCAGCCTCCCCCCCATGATCGATGCGGTTGTGTTCTGGGCTACCTGCCCCTGCTTGGTGCTCGATAATCTCGATTTCCTCTTCCAACATCTCCCAGAGCTCGTCCAGGCTCTGCTGCTCGCTCGTCGCGTCCGGCGGGAGCGACGGGGGCGGCAGCGGGGTCTCGGAGCTCAAGGATGGATCCTCTGCCGACAGCGCCGCGATGGGAGATGTGGCGTGCCGGCTGGCCGCCTCCCAGCTGCGCGCGTCGGGCGCAGGCGCGCCGGGGTCACTGTCCGGGGCCGACTCGGCCGCGTCTTCGGAGCGTGCTGCCGACGCCGCCAGCTCGGCGATGCACTGGCAGAGAGTTCCCAGGCGGAACGGCTTCTGCAGATAGATCGTGTCTCCGCCCACCTGCGCATATTCGTCCATACCGAGGCCCATGCCCGCGACCAGGATCACCATGGGCAGGTTCCCCCAGTGCTGGCGCGCCAAGGTGAGCAGATCCATTCCGCCCACCCGCTGCATGTGGAGGTCACAGATGAGCAGCCCGGGCCGCTCCCGCGCCAGCTGGGCCGCTGCCTCACGCGCGACGCTGTGACCGCGCACTATCGCCGGAGCGAACTCTCTGCGCAGCAGCTCGCTCAGCTCGCGGACCAGCTCGACCTGCTCGTCCACGACCATGATCGAGCTTGGGAACCGCTCAGGCTCTTGGGGGTGCATAACGTCCCCCCCCCCACTGCGCTCGGCCAGTGCTCTGGACGACCCCGCCACCCTCTATAAAGAACGAAATATGATAGTTCTTCACGCCGACCCCCCCCAAGAGCAAAAAACTGCCGCCAGTAAACGAATAATCGCCGACCAATGACAAACGGTGAACAGCCAAGGAGCGGTCAATGAACAGTTAAGGAGCAGTCAATGAACGGTCGGCCGCCGCCAGTTCTTCAAGCTGCCAATTCAGTATTTCAGATGCCACTGTTCCAGAGGATGTTTCACTATCGATCCGGAGGCCTGCTCGTTCGACGCCGCGAACGTGTAAGAGTATCGCTACCGGGCTCGTGAAGTTGCCTGCATTGTGGAGAGCGCAATATTTTCGCGAATTGTGAGGAAGGTCCAGAGTCGCGGAAAGCTGTCGCAGATCGTGACAGGTGTTCTCGAACCGAACACCATAGATCGCAGAGCAGGGCTACAAGCAAGCGCCGTCAACCACCCGGACGCAGCGGCTCTGGTGAGCCGCGCCTGCGCTTATCGTCTGGCCTTGCTGACCGACTGGCCCTGTCTGGGCTTGCCCGATTGCCCCTCGCGCGCCCGCTTCGCGCGGGCGGAGTGGCCACCAGTAGCCCAGTCGCCGTCGCCCCAGTCGCCGTCGGCGCCGCCCCAGTCGCCGTCATCGCCCCAGTCACCGTCGTCGCCCCAGTCACCGTCGTCG
>DAOMZC010000809.1:0-3511 GCA_035437965.1 Pseudomonadota bacterium | reverse complement strand
AGGGCCAGCACCGCCTCGTTGGCCCGCCGCTCGGGGAGATCGTGATAGAGCTCGGCGTCGCAGCCGCTGAGCCCGACCAACCCGATGAGCAAGCTCGCGCGGCTCACAAGCGGTCGCGACCGTATCAGGGAGCCGGCAGGAGCGCAGCGGACAGAGTGCACAGGCCGATGATAAAAGGCTTTTTCCGCGCTGTCACGAGCTGCCCGTCTCTGCTGCCGCCGCGCTACCGCCGCGCTACCGCCGCGCTGCCCTCACGTCGCCCTCTGCGTAG
Source organism: Pseudomonadota bacterium (assembly GCA_035437965.1). GTDB lineage: Bacteria > Myxococcota_A > Polyangia > Palsa-1104 > JAEUJZ01 > CALFML01. Next base: position 3,240 of record DAOMZC010000809.1, on the reverse strand, counting down.
CCACGCGCTACCGCCGCGCTGCCTTCACGCTGCCCCCTGGGCTGCCCAGCATGGCTACGCGCTACCACCGCGCTGCCTCCACGCTGCCCCTCGCGTGGCCACGCACTACACCGCGCTGCCTTCACGCTGCCCCCCGCGTGGCCACGCGCTACCACCGCGCTGCCTCCACGTCGTCCCCGCGCTGCTACGCGCTTTTAGTCCAAGCCCCTTCCGCGCGCTGAAAAAAATGGCGGCCGGCGCGGGCTTACGCCTAACCTTGGACAAAACTAGCCGAGACTGTAGAGGGTGATGGCCGCTGCTCCGTCTGATTATCCTGCTTTGTCCCAGCCCGTTCCTGGACCCCTGGACGCGGGTCTGCGCGGTCCCGAGCCGGCTGCCGAGCCGAGCGAGCCGAGCCGCCGGCCGCCGGCGCGCCCGCCGACCGCGGGAGAGGGTCCGCCGCCCGTGACGCCGTCGTCGCGCCCGTTTGTGTGGGCAGTGGCGGCGCTCGCCGCGGCGATCTTGGTGGCGACCGGCGATGTGCTGCTGGCGGCTCAGGCGAGCGAGGTACGGACGCCGCCGGGGGCGCTGCTGGCGGCGCTGCTGGCGGCGATCGGCCTCTACGGGGCGCCGGCGCTGGGCCTGGGCCTTTTGCAGGCGCTGGTCAGCGACTCGCTGCAGGCGATCTGGGGGCAGTCGGCGGTGCAGCGGGCGCGCCGGGCGCTCGCCGATGAGGAAGTTGATCTGCGGGTGACGGCGCTGGTGCTGGCGGGGCTCTTTGTCCTGCTCTGCGACGCGGTGGTGCTCTACGGCTTCCTGCGCGCGGCGGCGCTGGAGATGGCCAACCGGCGCAACGCGGCGCTGTCGGCGGCGCTGGTGGCGGCGTTTGCGCTGCCGGTGCTGGCGCTCCTGGGGGTGCCGGCCTACAGGCTGACGCGGGTGCTCGGGCGGCTCCTGCCGCGGCCGCGGCTGCTGTTCCTCGGCGGGCTCAGCGCGCTGGCGGGGGCGGCGGTGGTGGTGCTGGCGGTCGCGTCGGTGGACTGGCGGATCATTCACTTCGGGCCGTGGAAGGCGCTCGGCTGCTGCCTGCTCGGCGAGGTCGTGCTGTGGGCGCTGCTCGCGCGCCGCGTCCGGCTGGCGCGCCCGCTGGGGATCGCGGCGGCGGCGCTGGCAGTGCTCGCCCTGGGCTACACCGTGCAAAAGTTCGGCAGCGAGCCGCGCTCGCGAGCGCTCGTTGGTGAAGAGACGGCGGGGGCCAAGTGGCTGCTGGCGCGCGCCCGCGGGCTGCTCGATCGCGACGGCGACGGCTACGCCGGCCGGCTCGGTGGCGGCGACTGCAACGACCACGACGCCCGGGTCCATCCCGGCGCGGAAGATGAACCCGGCAACGGCCTCGATGAAGACTGCGATGGCAGCGACGCCGAAGTGGTCGCGGTCGAGCCGCCGCCGCCCGCCGCCGCCTCGCCCCCGCCGCCGCCGCGAGCCGACCGCGCCGCCTCCAAGTCCGCGGCCTGGGACAAGAGCTGGCTGATCATCACCATCGACACCTTGCGCGCCGATCACATCACGCCCGAGGCGGCCCCGAACCTGGCCAAGCTGGCGCAGGCGGGCGCGCTGTTCACCAACGTGTATGCCCAGGCGCCCAACACGCCGCGCAGCTTCCCGTCGTTTGTCACCTCGCGGTTTCCGTCCGAGGTCCACTTCGTCCGCCAGGCGCTGAACTTCTCGCCGCTCACCGGCAAGGATCCGACGCTGTTCACGGCGCTGCAGGACGCCGGCTACCGCACCATCGGGCTGTTCTCCCACTTCTATCTCGATCCCAAGACGGGGCTGGGCCGCGGCTTTGCCGAGTACAGAAACGACGGCGCGCGCAACCTGCACGACTCCAACACCGACATCGCCGAGCCGCGCATCACCAAGCTCGTCACCCAGCGCCTGGCGGCCCTCGGCGCCGAGGCCAAGGCGCGCCCCGAGGCGCCGCCGTTCGTGCTGTGGACGCACCTGTTCGGCCCGCACAGCACGTACATGGATCACCCGGAGTTCCCCGCCGGCAAGGGCTTCAAGTACGTCAAGGACCGCTACGACGCCGAGGTCAAGTTCACCGACCAGCACGTCGGGCAGATCCTCGCCGCGCTCGACGCGGCGGGGCTTGCCGACAAGACCGCGGTGGTGGTCTTCTCGGATCACGGCGAGGCGTTCGGCGAGCACAAGCTCGGGGGGGAGCCGCTGTACTTCCACGGCGAGGCGCTCTACAACGAGGTGCTGCGGGTGCCGCTGATCGTTAGCCTGCCCAAGGGGGGCCTGCCCAAGGCGGGCCTGCCCAAGGCGGGACCGGACGCCGGCGAGCCGCGGGTGATCGGCGAGCGGGCGATGCTGATCGATGTGGCGCCGACGGTTCTCGCGCTGGCCGGGGTGGAGCGGCCGACGTCGTTCCACGGCCGCTCGCTGGCGGGGCTGCTCCGCGGGGACAAGACCACCGACCCGGTGCCGCCGGCCTATGCCGAGATGCTGCCGTGCACCGCGTGGCAGAAAAACGAGCGCGTGATCGTCGACACCCTCGACGGCGTCGACTACGCGCTGTACGCCAAGTACACCGACAACCTCACCGAGCTCTACAACCTGACCCGGGATCCGACGCAGCAGCGTAACCTGGTCCACGAGGACCCGGCGCACGCCAAGGCGCTGCAGAAGCGCCTTGCTCCGTACCTGCGGCTGCGTCCTTGATTTTTCGCCGGGTTGCGACGACCCTTCGCCTTGCATGCGACCGCCAGCGGCCTCCCCTGCCCTGTCTCGCGCCCGCTCCTGGCGGGGGGCGCTGCTCGCGCTCGGAATAGGCGCCGCGGTCAGCGGGACAGGCGGCACGGCGACGGCGGCGCGGCGGCCGGCGCGCAAGCCGGCGCTGCGCTTCGCCGCCCGCCTGCAGCTGTTGTCGGGGGCGGGGTTCACCCTGCCGCGGGACGACAGCAACGCGGTGCACTTTGTCGCCTACGTCCCGCTCGATGCCGAGCTGGCGCTGCGGGTGAGCGGCCCGGTGTCGGTGGTGCTCGGCGGAGTGGCCTACAACGCGCCGTTCTCGGTCTCGACCTGCCCGACCAGCCCGTCGGCGCGGCCGCACGCGCTGGCGGCGCTCGCCGGGGTGCGCCTGGATTTCAACAACAGCCGCGATGGCTCGTGGTGGTCGCCGTGGCTGGCGCTGCGCGGCGGCGTCGTCGGCCAGGCCGGGGTGCAGGACGGGGCGATCTGCGAGGAGCGCTACGTCCT
>DAOMZC010000808.1:0-3515 GCA_035437965.1 Pseudomonadota bacterium | reverse complement strand
CGGGGGACGTCGGCGCAGAAGAATTCGACATGGCCTCAGCATACGCCAGCGCCCGCGAGGCGTGATACCTTCGCCGCACTTCCTGGACTTCGACTGACGCGAGGAGACGCGATGGCCCGCATAACTTCCCCCCTGCTGTCGCTGCCCCCGCTGTCGCTGTGGCGGCACGCAACGAGCCGCTGCCTCCAGCGCGTCGCGCTGCTCGGTGCCCTCGGCCTCGCCCGGGCGGCCTGGGGCCAGACGCCGGACCCCGCGGCACCGGTCGTCATCGCTCCGGCAGGGCCCGGCCCGGCGGCGGACGTTCCCGCGGCGCCCGCAACATCCGAGACACCCGCGGCGCCGCCGACCCCGGGCCCAGCGCGATACGAACCCCTGCCGCTGCCCGCAGAGCCGATCTCCCCGCCGCGCGGGACGGAGCAGTCCCGGCTCGCGGTCTCGCTGCGGCCGTTCATGTTCTTCGCCAACCGCCAGCTCGCCCCGACGAGCGGCGGCGCGCTGATCGACTTCAGCTACCAGTACGCCAAGCTCTCGGGGCTGTGGTGGGGCATCGAGATCGCGCCGGTCGCGATCAGCTCGTACTACGACGGGAGCCCGAGCTTCAACACCCGCGCCTTCTTCGGCTACGCGGGGCGCAGCTTCGCGCTCGCCGGGGCGCTCGGGTCCGGGCTCACCGCCAACAGCAACTGGTTCCAGCTCGGACCGGTGCTGCGCTTTGGCCGGCTCGACCGCGTGCACAGCCTGCTACGGCTCATGTGGAGCCTGCTGCTTCCCTATCCATATCCGATAAGCGTCGAGCTCACCATCGAGGGCGCGATCAACCGGCGCTTCGGCCTGCGCGGCAACTTCACCGGCGACAGCGCCCTGAACGGCTTCCACGCCACCCTGGGCCTTCAGACCTACCACGGCGGCGACCGCCTCTGGCAGACGACGGTGGTGACCCCCGCGTTAGGCTTCATCTACATGCTCACCGCGGGCGGCGGCTCCGGCTCCAACATCCATCACCCCGGCATCATCTTCAACCTCACGGTCGAGCCCCGCTGGTAGTCTGCCCGGCCCCCGCGCCTGCCTCCTCCGTCCTCGCGCTTCACACAAGGTTGCGTCGCCCCACGCAAGCCGGGCAAAATAGGAAGCTGTGAAACCCGGCTCCCCAAGCCGCCCGAAGGCGGGAGCCTCGGTGCGGTTCTCGCTGCGGACGAAGTGGACGCTGGCCCTCTTGCTCACCGGGGGACTGCCGCTCCTTTTATGCGCCTACGCGCTGTTCCGCATCCAGGCGCTCGGACTGGAGGTCGCAGAGCAGGAGCGCGAGGTGGCGATGATCGATCACATCGCGCAGCTCGTCCGCGGCTCGCTTACCGAGGCGGCCGATAGCACCCACCGGGTCGGACTCCTGCTCATCGATCAGCGTATTCCCGATCCGGATGCTCGGATTGCGCTCGCCACCGATGTCATAAACGGCTGCGATGCGCTGGCCGGGGTGGCGGTCTACAAGAGCGATGGGACGCTGCTCGATGCGCTGTACCGGACCGACGGTAAGCTCGCCGCGCGCAAGCCGCTGCCGCCCGAGCACCTGCCGGCCGCGATCCTGCGCGGCGAGAGCGGCAGCTGGCACCCGCTCAGCGGCGACCCCGACTCGGTGCTGATGCACTACATCGAGCCGATCGAGCAGAACGGACAGTGGCGGGCCTTCGCCCTGGGCCTGGTGACCGCGCAGAGCCTGGGAGACAAGGTCCAGCGCCTGGCCTACGACCACTGCGGCGGCCGCAGCGACTGCGTCCTGGTCCTCGATGGGCAGCAGCGGATCATCGCCGGCGGCGCGCCCGACGGACCGCTGCGCCGCGGCGAGGTCCTAAAAGGGAGGGATGTCCTCAGCCGAGCGGAGCTCACCCCCGAGCTCCTGACCCAGCAGCTCGGGTTCACCTGGCAGTTCCGCGGGCTCGGCGGCGAGCAGATGATCGGCTCGGTGCGCACGCTGCCGGCGTACGGCTGGGTGCTGGCGGTGCGGCGGCCGTGGGCGCTGGCGTTCGGGGTGATGCGCTCGGTGCGGCTCCTGATTATCGGCAGCACGCTGGTGCTCCTGGCGGTGGCGGTGCTTTACGGGGGCTATATCGCCAAGCGGACGACGCGCCCGATCCAGCGGCTGGTCGAGCTGACCCGCGACTACGCGCAGCGGCGCTTCACTGAGCGCTCGGGAATAAATACCCGCGACGAGCTGGAGGAGCTCGGCAACTCCCTGGCCGACATGGCGACCGAGCTCGCGATCAGCGAAAAAGAGATCGAGCGGCGGGCGCGCATCGAGCACGGCCTGTCGCGCTTCCTCCCCGAAGAGGTGGCGCGCTCGATCGCCGCCGGCCAGCAGCCGCTGGCGCTCGGCGGCCAGCGCCGCGAGGTCTCGGTGCTGTTCGCCGACGTGGTCGCCTTCACCCGCTTTGCCGAGTCGGCGCAGCCCGAGCAGGTGGTGGCGCTGCTCAACGAGCTGTTCAGCGTCCTCGCCGAGGTCATCTTCCGCCACGGCGGCATCGTCGACAAGTTCATCGGCGACAGCGTGATGGCGGTGTTCGGCGCCCCGTCGGCGCAGCCCGACCACGTAAAGCGCGCCCTCACCACCGCTGAGTCTATCCACCGCTTCGTCGAGGCCAACGCCCCCGCCTGGCGCATCGCCTACGGCATCGAGGTCCAGATGGCGATCGGCATTAATAGCGGCGAGGCGCTGGTCGGCAACCTGGGAAGCGAGAAGCGGATGGAGTACACTGCGATAGGCGATGTGGTGAACATCGCCGCCCGCCTGGAGGGGGTGGCGCAGCCCGGCCAGACGCTGGTCACCGCGGACGTGGCGGCGGCCGCCGGCGAGGAGTTCAGCTTCCACTGTCTCGGCGAGCACCCGCTGCGCGGCAAGCGCAAGTCAGTGCAGATCTTCGAGGTCGTATGAACCCCAGGCACCCAGCGCCGCGCGACGGCAGCGAGGACCCCAAGGGCCAAGGGGCGAGCGCGCCGACCGAGCTCGCCGCGTTTTCGGCGACAGCGGTTCCGGTGGTCACCACGGCGGCCTCGCGCGACGACGAGCTTGCCCCGCCCAGCGACGAGTCCGCCCGGCCCGACCTCGCCCCCGCCGCCCAGCGCCTGCGGACGACGCTGCTCGGCAAGTACCGTATCGAGCAGCTGCTTGGCGAAGGCGGCTGCGGCCGCGTGTACCTGGCGACCCACCTGCAGCTGCGCGCGCAGGTCGCCATCAAGTTCCTGCTCTCTCACTGGGCCAGCCGCCCCGTATTCCGCGAGCGCTTCCGGCGCGAGGCCCGCGCGCTGGCCATCCTGTCACACCCGGGCATCGTCGGCATCCACGACTTCGGCGAGGACGGCGGCGACATGTACCTGGTGATGGAGTACGTGCGCGGCGAGCCGCTGAGCAAGCTCGTACTCCAAGACGGCCAGCCGATGCCACCGGCGCAAGCGGTCGAGCTCATCGACCAGCTCCTGGAAGTTCTGGACGTTGCCCACGAGCGCGGAATCATCCATCGTGA
>DAOMZC010000807.1:0-3515 GCA_035437965.1 Pseudomonadota bacterium | reverse complement strand
AGCCTGACAAGGTTGCACCCGCTGGCCACCGTCGCCAGACCCGGCGCCTGCCGGCGGATGAGCACGGCTGCGGAACACCGGCCGCCCTTCGCCCGCCGCGCCGGCTGGGCTAGAGTCCCCGCATGTATCAGCTGTGACCCTATCAGAAGGAGGCGGTCGACTCGACCGTGCGCCATTTCAAGAAGCAGCGCGAGCCCGCCGTCCTCGTGCTGCCCACCGGCGCCGGCAAGAGCCTGGTGATCGCCGAGCTCGCGCGGATCGCCAAGGGCCGCGTCCTCTGCCTCGCGCACGTGAAGGAGCTGGTCGAGCAGAACCACAGCAAGTACGAGAGCTATCAGCTGGAGGCCGGGATCTACTCCGCGGGCCTCTCGCGGAAGGACCGCGACGCCAAGGTCATCTTCGGCAGCATCCAGTCGGTCGCCCGCGCCGACCCCGCGTTCTTCCAGGGCTTCTCGCTCCTCGTCATCGATGAGTGTCACCGCGTCGCCACCGCCGAGGACACCCAGTACGTGCAGGTCATAAACAGCCTGCGCGCCAGCAGCCCTTCGCTGTGCATCCTCGGGCTGACCGCGACGCCCTACCGCCTGGGACTCGGCTACATCTACGAGTACAGCCACCGCGGCATCCTGCGCACCACCGAGCCGCGCTTCTTCAAAAAGTGCATCTACGATCTGCCGCTTGGCTACATGATCAAAAACGGCTACCTGACGCCGCCGCTCAAGATCGACTCGCCGGTGGCCGGCTACGATTTCTCGACGCTGAAGCTGCGCGGCCCGGGAGCGAAGTTCAACATGAACGAGGTCGAGGATCTGCTCAAAGATCAGGAGCGCGTCACCCCCGGAATCATCGCCAACATCGTCGACATGGCCAAGGACCGGCAGGGGGTCATGATCTTCACCGCCTCGGTCCGCCACGCCCAGGAGATCATGCAGCACCTGCCGCCCGCGCAGTCGGCGCTGGTGGTCGCCGATACAGAGTCCGCAGAGCGCGCGCAGATCGTTCTGCGCTTCAAGCAGCGCCAGCTCAAGTACCTGGTGAACGTCTCCATCCTGACCACCGGCTTCGATGCGCCGCACGTCGATCTGATCGCGCTCCTGCGCCCGACCGAGTCGGTCAGCCTCTACCAGCAGATCGTCGGCCGCGGCCTGCGCCTGAGCCCGGGCAAGACCGACTGCCTGATCCTCGACTACACCGGCTGCGGGCACGACATCTTCAGCCCGGAGATCGCCGATCACAAGCCGGCGCCGAAGTCGGTCCCGGTGCAGGTGATTTGTCCGAGCTGCGGCCACCAGAATGATTTCTGGGGAATCAAAGATGCAGACGGCGAGCTGGTCGAGCACTTTGGCCGCAAGTGCCAAGGCGCGGTCGAAGATCCGCACACCTTCGCGATCACTCCCTGCGAGTTCCGCTTCCGCTTCAAGCGCTGCGACCAGTGCGGCGCCGAGAACGATCTGGCGGCCCGGCAGTGCGCGCGCTGCAGCTGCCTGCTCATCGACACCGACCAGAAGCTGCGCGAGGCGATGGCGCTAAAAGATGCCCACGTCATGCGCCCCGACTCGATGATCTTCGACAAGACCGCCGACAAGAAGGGCAACCCGCGGCTGGAGGTCCGCTACTACGATCTCGATGGCGAGTTCCTCCGCGAGTACTTCTACCTGAACAGTCCGTCCGACGCCCGCGCCTTCTACTACAACTTCATGCGCATGCACCTGCGCATTCCCGAGCTGCAGCTGAAGATAAGCTCTGCGGACGACGTACTGAAGAACCAGCGGCTGTTCCGCATGCCGCTTTTCGTCATTGCCCGCAAGAAGCCCTATTACTGGCAGATCCGCGAAAAGATCTTCGAGTGAGGCGCGCTTCCGAGCGCGATCGGCGCCCAATCGTGATATGTAGAGGGCATGGTAGCGCTGCGCATCGCGGTGGTCGGCCACGTCGAGCACGTGACGCTCGGTCGTACGGACGGAGTCCCCAGGCCGGGCGACATCATCCACCTGCAGGAGGCGCGCTTCCTGCCCGGGGGCGGCGGCGGTCTCGCCTTCGCCCAGCTGTGCCGCAGCGACGCCGAGCTGCACCTTTTTACGGCGGTCGGGAGCGATGAGGCGGGCCAGGCGGTGGCGGCCCGCCTGCAGGCCGCGCCGGCGCGCGTTCACATCCATGCCGCGGTCCGCCCCGATGCCCACCCGCGGGTGGTCGTGATCGTCGATGAGAACGGCCAGCGTACGATCGTCGTCACCGCGCCCCCGCTGCAGCCGGCGGCCGGCGATCCGCTGCCGTGGGCGCTCCTTGGCACCTGCGATGCGGTCTACTTCACCGGCGCCGATCCGGCAAGCCTGCGCTGCGCCCGTGCCGCGCGCCGCCTGATCGTCACCGCGCGCCGCGCCGCGGTCATCCGGGACGCGGGGGTCGCCCCGGATTTGATCATCGGCAGTCTCTCCGACCCGCGTGAGAACGCTTCGCTTGAGACCTACGCGCCGCCGCCCGCTGCGCTGGTGCTCACCGATGGACCGCGGCCCGTTCGCATCTTCACCGCGCACGGCAGCGAGCAGGTCGCGCCGCCGCCGTCTCCCGCCGTGGTCCGCGGCGACTATGGCGCCGGGGACAGCTTCGCCGGCGCGCTCACGTTCTTTACTGCCCACGGTCTGCCGGTTGCCGAGTCCTGCCGGCGCGCCGGTCCGTTTGGCGCCGCCGTGCTGCGCGGGATCGATCCGCTGCCGAATCAGCTCGCGCTGTCGGCTCCGTAAGTATTGAAAAAGGAGAGCGTTATGGAGAACCGACGGAGCTTCTGGGGCTGGGGGCACGAAGGCGAGGGCGCCGATGCGCAGGCGCTGGCCGCGGCAGAGGTCGGGCTGCGGACCTTCCTCGGCCTCACCGAGCTTGGGGTGCAGGCGCCACCGCACCTGGACGCGATCGAGCTGCCACCGAGCCGCCTCGAGCTGCCCCAAGAGCCGCGGCTGCAAGCGTTGCTCACCGCGGACCGCTACGAGCGCGCGCGCCACTGTTACGGACGCTCGTACCGCGATCTGGTGCGCGGGCTGCGCGGCGACTTCCGCGCCGCGCCCGACCTGGTCGCCTATCCGGAGAGCGAGGACGACATCGCCGCGCTCATGGCCTTCTGCGCGCACCGCCGCATCGCCCTCATCCCGTTCGGCGGCGGCACCAGCGTGTGCGGCGGCGTCGAGGCGGATGTCGGCGCAGGCTTCTCTGGGGCGCTCTCACTGGACCTGGCGCGGCTTGGCAGCGTGCTCGAAGTCGACCCGATCAGCCGCGCGGCGCGGATCCAGGCCGGCGCCCTGGGACCCGCCATGGAGGCGGCGCTGCGGCCGCGCGGGCTGAGCCTCCGCCACTACCCGCAGAGCTTCGCCTTCTCGACGCTGGGCGGCTGGATCGCGACGCGCAACAGCGGCCACTTCGCCACCCTGCACACCCATATCGACGACCTGGTCGAGTCGCTGCGGCTGGTCACGCCGCGCGGTGTGGTGGCGACGCGCCGGCTGCCGGCCTCGGGCGCGGGTCCG
>DAOMZC010000806.1:0-3519 GCA_035437965.1 Pseudomonadota bacterium | reverse complement strand
AAGGCGCAGGCGGCGCGCGGGCTGCCGTCGTAGGCCGGGGTGGCGCGGTCGGCGAACGGGCCCTGTACGCAGCTGCCGACGTCGTGCAGCAGCACCGGCCCGCTCGTCCCGCTGAGGTCGAGCGTCGGGTTGCCGCGGCCGCTGTCGGTCAGCCGCGGGCCGTCGTGGCACTGGGCGCAGCCGAGGCGGGTGAAGATCGGGCGGCCGCGCTCGGCGGCGGCGCTCGGCGCGTGGGTCAGCGGGTCGACCTCCGGGCTGCGCGGCAGCGGGATGGCGCCGTCGACGTAGGCCATAAGCGCGTCCAGCAGCTTCTTGTCGCCGGCGCGGGTGAGGTCCAGGGTGCCGCCTTGCTCGACGCGGATCGTCTCGTCGTACTGGTTGACGGCGTTGCGCGCCGCGGTGCGCAGCAAAAAGCCCGTCCCCAGGGTGCCGCCGGCGTTGGACGGGGTGTCGCGCGGCCCGGCGGCGAACAGCCAGGTCACCGCGTCGGAGCGGCCCTCCAGGTGGCAGCTCGAGCAGGCCATCCAGAAGTTCTTGGTCATCGGGAACTCCGCCGAGTTGGCCGAGTAGAACAGGCGCTGCCCAAGCCGCAGCTCGGCCGGCATCGGATCGGCGGTGGCAAGCCGCGGGATCGGGCTGCCGTCCAGCTTCACCCGCCCGCTCGTGCGGCTCTGCCAGTCGGCCGCGATCGCCAGCACCGCCACGTCGCCGGACGCCCGCTCGTCGATGAACGCGGTCAGCCCATCGGGGGTAAGGACGATGCCCTCGGGCAGGTGGCCGGGCAGCGGCCGCAGAAGGTCGATCTCCACCCGCTGCTGGGCATCGACCAGGAGCACGTCCTCGCTCGCCTGGTCGAGCACCAGCGCCAGCCCGCCGTCGGGCGTGAAGGCGACCGCGCGCGGGCCGGACACGACATCGGCAAAGGCCCCATCGAGCCCCGGCACGCGCGAGTCCAGGCTCAGCACCGCCTGCGGACCGCCATCGCTGCCGCGCACCGACACGGCGGGGAACACGGTGCTCTCGAAGTCGAGGTCGGGCTGGGCGACGTCGGTGGCCAAGAGCAGGTGGGGCAGCCAGACCTCGGGCGTCGCGCCCGGTCGCACCGCCGCGCCATAGACGCCGCGTGGTACGCCGTGGGCGAGCAGTCGGTTGCCGCGCGGCGCCACCTCGCCCAGCGCCGCCGTCGAGCGGGGCTGCAGGGTCGCCGCATCCAGGATGTCCAGCCCCGGGGACAGCAGGAACCGCGAGACATACAGCTGCCCGCCATCGCCGCCGATCGAGAGCCCCCACGGGCGGTCCGTGGTGCGCTGGCGCAGCGCCTGCGCGGCGTCGGGAAGGCCGTCGACCAGCGGCAGCCGCGTCACCTCGCTGCTCTGGTAGGCGGCGACGTACACCGCGGTGCCGCTCGGGTGGACCAGGACCGAGACCGGCTCGGCGCCGATGGTCAGCGTCTGCTTGATCGCGCCGCTGTCGACCTCGACGGTGAGCAGCTGCCCGGACCACTGGCAGGCAACGTAGGCCAGCTTGCCGTCGGGGGACAGATCGACGCCGCGCGGGCCCAGGCTCGGCTCGTAGCGACCGCTGCTCACCGTCGGGCGCGCCGCCAGCTGGATCTCCCGCAAAAGGACCCGCGCCTTGGGATCGATGATCGACAGCGAGTCGGCGTCGGGGTTCACCACCGCCAGCACCTGGGCGCGGGCGTCGAGCTGCAGGCTCTGCGCCTGCCGCGGCTGACCTTCCGGGTAGCGCATGGTCGCGGTCGGACCCGGGTCAGAGCAACCGGCGCCGAGCGCCGCGGCGAGCCCCCACAGTGCCGCGGCCCACCCGAGCGGCCTCACTGGCTCACCCCGCCGCAGCGCCCAGAGACGCAGGCGACCGCCGGGCCGCACTCATTGGCGATCGTGCCGGTGCAGCACACCCGGTCGCACTCGGTGGACCCGACGGAGGAGCGGACGCAGACGGTGCCGACGGCGGCGCTGCCGCTGGTCTGCGGACCGGCGGGGAGCCCGTAACCGCCCACGGCGGCGACCGCGCTGCCGCTGGCGTCGCGATAGTCGAAGATGCCGGGCGCGGTGAAGGTATGCCGCCAGAAGGAAAACGGCACCGCCGCCACGCAGCCGTTGCTGTCGCGCAGCACGCACTCGTCGCTGGTGTCGACCGGCACCGAGTTGTACGGGTCGCGCAGCGCCGGCGACGACAGCTCCCGGCTGCCGCCGATGCTGACGACCGAGCTCGGGCTGCGCGGCGTCAGGTTGCGCCACTCGATGGTGGCGCCGACTTCGACGATGACGCAGGCGGGGGTGAACGGCGACGCGGCGCGAATGCGCACCACGCTCGTCGCCGGCTGCGTGGAGGACGGCTGCGCCGGCGGCGGATCACTACGCTGGGAGTCGCAGGAGCCCAGCAGCCCCACCGCGAGCGCCAACGCCAACTGGATTCCAAAACTAGGCTTCATGGGGTGACTCGATAGAAGGAGGATGACACAGTCGCGCGGCGCGCGGTCCAGGTGCTGTCCAAGAGGCCTCGCGTCGTCGGAGCAGCGCGCAGCCGGCGCGCGGCCGCCCTGGACCGCGGAGGAAAGAGGCTTTACGACCAAGGGAACCAGGCTGTCCCCTTACTTCTGGCGCGTGATCACGATCGAGGCTCCCAGCGTCGCCGGCAGCAGCGCATCGTCGATCTCCGGCACGCAGTCGCGATCGCGGTCGCTGGTCGGCGCGCCTTTTTCGATGCCGAGCTCGCCGGTGAGGGCGCGCTCGGCCAGCTGCAGGCCGCCGCGCGGCAGGCCCGCCTCGACCCGCATGCACTCGCCGGGGTAGTCGACCTTGTCGTCGCTGTTGCGGTCGTCCCAGCCGTTGAGCACGAGCTTGTTCAGGCGGCCCAGGCGCGCCTCCAGCTCGGTGCGCAGCGCCTTCTGATCGGGGCGCAGGCCGACCAGGTTGAACATCTCGCGCAGCGCCCCCAGCAGCGCGGCGTAGCGGCCCGGGGTGAAGGTGAAGGTCGTGTCCTCGTTGACCTGCGGGCGGTAGACGCGCAACTCGCGGTTGTAAAACTTCTGCTCCAGCGCCTGGTAGGCGGTCTGCGCCTGGGTCCGGTAGGCGGTGTTGCTGGTCGCCAGATAGGCTTCGAGCAGCCCGCGCACGACGGCCGCCTGGGCCTCCAGCGAGGTCGGCGTCGAGTCGGCCTTGGCAGCGCCGAGATCATAGCCGTTCACCGCCAGCCCGTCGGCCCCCACCAGCTTGCCGGCGAGGAAGTCGGCCTGCACCTTGATGAGCTGCGCGAGGCGCGCCGCCAGCGTCACCCCGCCCGGCACCCCGCGCGGCGCGGTCGCGTCGAGCGCGGTCGCGGTGGCGGTCGTGTCCGGGGTCGAGTTCGAGTACAGCGTGAGCTGCGAGGTCAGCGAGCGGTACGCGTTGCGCAGGCTGATCAGGGCATAGGCCAGCTCCACGGTGGTGACGTGGCTGCCGCGGGTGATGGCGGCGCCGCTGAACGGCACCTGCAGCTGCAGCGGAATCGCCACGC
>DAOMZC010000805.1:0-3526 GCA_035437965.1 Pseudomonadota bacterium | reverse complement strand
CATGAGCAGACGGCGGCGGCGATGCGTGCGGGGGCGCGGGCGGCGGGGGGAGAGCTGCCGGAGGGGCGGGCGCTGCCGGGGCTCGATGAGTTTCCGTTTCAGGCCATCTTGACGGCGGCGGCGGCGCGGATGGCGGCGGAGGCGGCGGCGCTGCGGGCGGAGCTGGGCGGGGCGGATCCGCTGCGCGACCGGCGGAGCTTCGATCGGCTGTTCCAGCGGGCGATGACGCACTGGATCACGGGGGAGCTCGCGGAGGCGGCGCTGCCCGAGACGTTCGCGGGGTTTCTTGCGCGGGCGCAGGCGGGGCTGTTGACGGTGATGGCGGAGCAGGGGCGGGGGCGGACGGCGGCGATCGTGACCTCGGCGGGGCCGATGGCGGCGGCGCTGCAGCTGGGCTTGGGGCTGGCGGATGCGATGGTGCTGAAGCTGTGCACGGTGCTGGCGAACACGGCGCTTGTCGAGCTGCGCTACCGGGGGGACGAGCGGGAGGGGGCGAGCGCGGATTTCTCGGTGATCTCGTTCAACTGCACGCCGCACCTGGCCACGGACCTGGTCAGCTATCGATAACCGCTGGAACCGCTGGAACCGCTGGAACCGCTGGAACCGCTGGAACCGCTGGAACCGCTGGCCTTTTTGTCCCGGGCGGCGCGCGAATTGTTGACGCGGGGCGGCGGCGCGCAAAAGATCGATCCATCTACCAGGTCTACGACATACGCACCGACATCCGGCCGACGGTGGCGGAGATCGATCTGGCGGCGCTGCGGCGCAATGCCGACGCGGTGCGCGCCTCGCTGCGCGATCCGGGGGTGGGGATGCTGGCGGTGCTCAAGGCGGACGCCTATGGGCACGGGGCGGTGGCGTGCGCGCGGGCGCTGGAGCGCAAGGTGTGGGGCTTCGCGGTCTCGCTGGTCGAAGAGGGGGTGGAGCTGCGCCGCGGCGGCATCGAGGCGCCGATCGTCGTGCTCGGCTGCTTCTACGGGCTGTCGCACCGCGATGTAGTCGCCTATCGCCTGACGCCGGTGGTCGCCGATGCCCAGGACCTGGGCCGGCTGCAGCGCGCGGGGCAGGAGCTGGGGGTGCCGCGGGTCCAGATCCACCTCAAGCTCGACACGGGGATGTCGCGCCTGGGCGTGCGGCCGGAGAAGCTGGACGAGTTCGTCGAGGCGCTGCGCCAGCACCCGGGGGTGGTGCTCAGCGGGCTGTGCACCCACCTGGCGGACGCCGACGGGCCGAGCGGCGAGCCGACCGCCGCGCAGCTGCAGCGGCTGGCGCAGTGTCAGGCGCGGCTCGGCGAGCTCGGTATCCGGCCGGGCCTGGTCCATGTCGCCAACACGGCGGCGGCGGCGCGCTACCCGCAGGCGCGCTTCGATCTGGTGCGGCCGGGCCTGGGGATGTTCGGGGTCGCGCCGGACCACACGGCGCTGTCGCCGCTGTGGCCGGTGATGTCGCTGCGCACCCGGATCATCGCGCTGCGCGAGGTGCCCGCGGGGACGGGGGTGAGCTACGGGACGTCGCTGCAGACCTGCGCGCCGACCCGGGTGGCGACGCTGCCGCTCGGCTACGCCGATGGCTACACGCGGCGGATGAGCGGCCGTGCCCAGGTCCTGTGCGGCGGCCAGCGCTGCGCGGTGCTGGGGCCGATCACGATGGACATGACGATGATCGACGTCACCGCGGTGCCGGGGGTGCAGCTCGGTGACGAGGTGGTGATCCTGGGCAGCCAGCGCGGCCCAGACGGGACGACCGGAGCGACCGGGCTCATCACGCTCAACGAGCTGGCCGCCTGGGCCGACACCATCCCGTGGGAGATCTGCTGCACGGTGTCAAAGCGCGTGCCGCGGGTGTACATCGGCGAGGTGCGGTCGTAGGAGAAGCTAGTCGCGGCGGTGCAAGTTCAGGTAAAAGCACTGGATGCGCGCGCGAAAGGGTCCCGCTGCGACCAAGCCGGCCACGACCGGCCCACCTGCTTGCTCGTGTCCGACGAGCGCGGGCGGCGCTTCCCACTTTTGCGTTAGGATAGGCCCATGTGGCTAGAGCGACTGGCTGGCTGGGTGGACCGCCTGTGGCGCCCGGCGCTGCGCGTCCTGGCCCTCTTGATCGAGACGGTGGGGGCGCATCTTTTGCTGCTGCTCAACGTCGTGCGCTGGATGGTGCGGCCGCCGCTGCGGCTCGGCGTGCTGATCGAGGCGATGGTGTTCGTCGGGTTCGAGTCGCTGCCGATCGTGCTGCTCATCTCGCTGTTCGTCGGCGCGGTGTTTGCTTTGCAGCTAAGCTCGGCGCTGCGGACGTTCCAGGCCCAGGCGTACGTCGGCGCGACGGTGGGGCTGGCGCTCTCGCGTGAGCTGGCGCCGGTGTTCACCGCGATCGTGGTCTCGGCGCGCGCCGGCGCCGGCATGGCGACCGAGCTCGGCTCGATGCGCATCACCGAGCAGATCGACGCCCTGGCGACCATGGCGATAAACCCGCTGCAGTACCTGATCGTGCCGCGGGTGATCGCCGGGACGATCATGGTGCCGATGATGGCCATGCTGTTCAACTGCGTCGGCATGCTCGGCGCCTACGTCGTCGCCGTCGAGGTGCAGAACGTCGACCGCGGCGTGTTCATCGCCAACGCCCGCTGGCTGCTCGATGCCAACGACCTCACCCAGGGCCTGGTCAAGGCGGTGGTGTTCGGGTGCGTGCTGACGCTTATCGCCTGCAACCAAGGCTATAACGCCGGCGGCGGCGCCAAGGGGGTGGGCGTGGCGACGACCCGCTCGGTGGTCGGGAGCTTCGTGACGATCCTCGTTCTCGACTACTTCCTCACCGACCTGTGGCTGACGTTCGTGACCCACGCCGGGGGCGCCTAGCCGATGCCGCTAGAGGGCCAGTGGCAGCCGCCGGATGAAGACGCCAGCGTCGAGAGCGAGACCTGGCACATCCGCGTGCGCAACATCCACAAGACCTTCGGTCCGCACTACGTGCTGCGCGGCGTTGACCTTGACATCGCGCGCGGCAAGATCAACGTCATCATCGGCGGCTCGGGGCAGGGCAAGTCGGTGATCATGAAGCACCTGATGGGGCTCTTAAAGCCCGACCAGGGCTCGATCGTCGTCGACGGCGAGGACATCGTGCCGCTGTCGGACGTCGGGCTCAATCGGATGCGCAAGAAGTTCGGCATGCTGTTCCAGTACGCGGCGCTGTTCGACTCGATGTCGGTCGAGGAGAACATCATCTTCCCGCTCGTCGAGCACGGCGACCCGGACAGCGACCAGTCGATCGATCCCAGCACCGGCAAGCCGCGCAAGCGGCGGCGCTACAGCCGCGCCGAGATGCACCAGATCGCCGTCGACCAGCTCGATAAGCTGGCGCTGCCGCAGGTCCTTTTGCACAAGTTCCCGGCCGAGCTGTCGGGCGGCCAGCGCAAGCGCGTGGGCCTGGCGCGGGCGCTGGTGATGAAGCCGCAGATCCTGCTTTACGACGAGCCGACCACGGGCCTTGACCCGGTGTCGACCAAGAACGTCGACGACATGATGCGCGACGTCTC
>DAOMZC010000804.1:0-3527 GCA_035437965.1 Pseudomonadota bacterium | reverse complement strand
GACCAGCCGAGCGGCATGACCCGCGCCCCGGGCAACGCCGGGGATCTGTTCGGCGACAAGAACTACGGCGCCCAGTCGGGCGGCCCGTGCCTGCTGGAGCCCGAGGTCGGCTCGCTGTTCCCCCGCAACTGGCTGCGCATGCGCGTCCGCTTCGCCGCCCCCGCCGGCCAGAACCTGTTCGAGATCCGCCTGCACGTCGACAACCAGGTAAACGACCTGGTCGTCTACACAGTCGCCGACACCTGGGTGATGCCGGCCGAGCTGTGGCGGCGGCTGACCCAGCACAGCGCCGCGCAGGCGATGACGATCGCGGTGCGCGGCGCCCGCTGGAACGGCACCACCCTCGACGATCAGCCGGCGCTCGGCAGCAAGGGTGAGCTGCGCATCGCGCCCGCCGAGGCCGCCGGCACCATCGTCTACTGGACGACCACCGCCGGAACGCGCCTCAAGGGCTTCGCCATCGGCGACGAAGGGGTGAGCGAGGTGATCCAGCCGACGCAGTCCGACTCCGGGGTGCAGTGCATCGGCTGCCACAGCTCGACGCCCGACGGCAACTACGTGGGGTACTCGCAGACTCGCGAGGCCGGCAACGGTGATCCGGCGTTTATCGGCCTGCGCAGCGTCGACCGCAAGGCGGCCGAGCCGCCGTGGCTGAGCGCGGCGGCGAAGAACCTGCTCTTGCGCAGCAAGCAGCAGCACCCGACGTTCTCGTCGGCGCACTTTACCGCCGGCGACCGCGTCATGGTGACCGCGTGGCAGCCGCCGGGGGCGACGACCTACGACCTCATCTGGACCGACCTGGAGGCCAAGAGCGAGGCGCAGGGCACCGGCTGGGGCGTGCTGGCGCGCATGGGTGACGGCCGGTCGATTGCCTCGCCGACGTTCAGCCGGTTCGGCAACCACGTCATGTACATGGCGGCGACCCAGGTCGACTCGGGCATCGCGGGGAGCGACGGCGACATCTACCTGGTGCCGTGGAACAAGCGCCAGGGCGGCCCGGCGGCGCCGCTCGTCGGGGCCAGCGACCCGCTGTGGAATGAGTCGCACCCGGCGTTCTCGCCCGATGACCGCTTCGTTGCCTTCAACCGCGTGCCGACCGGCCAGTACAGCTCGAACAACCCGGCGCAGGAGATCTTCATCGTGCCGCGCGCCGGCGGTCAGCCGCTGCGCCTGGCGGCCAACGATCCGCCGGCGTGCAGCGGCAAGAAGAGCCCCGGGGTGAACAACTCGTGGCCCAAGTGGTCGCCGGAGAGCACGACGGTGGACGGGCAGCAGTACTACTGGCTCAGCTTCTCGAGCAGCCGCGGGGCAGGGCCGCCGCAGCTCTACGTCGTGGGCCTGGTCGCCGACGAGACCGGTCTGCGCGCCTACAACGCGCTGTACCTGTGGAACCAGCCGGCGGGCGAGGGCAACCACACCGCGGCGTGGGACGTCTTCAAGCTGGTCGTCCAGTAAACGCGGTGGCGCCGTTCCGTATAATGAACTGATGGACGACACGCCGGTCGGCGCACGGGACAGGCCGCAGCGGGAGCACCCGGCCGGGCGAAGGCTGCGGCCGGGCGACGCGGCGCGGCTGGCTGGGAGAGGGCTGCGGCCCAGCGGTGCGGCGCGGCTAGCGGGGCGATGGCTGAGCTCCCGCGGCGCGGCGCGGCTGGTCGGGCTGGTGGCGCTGCTCCTCGGCAGCGCGGTGGTCGGCGATGAGCTTCCGCCCCAGCTCCGCTGCCTGGAGCGCTATTACGGCGTGCGCGGGCTCGCCCGCAACGGGACCTACTTCGGCATCCTGCCCGACGGCCGCGAGCTCCCCTTCGATGACGGCCGGCGCAAGACCGCCGAGCAGCGGCTGGACGATCCCGACTTGGAGGACATCTTCGCGCAGCGCTACCCGACCGGCCCGATCGTCGCCGTGATCACCCCCGACTTCGAGCCAGGGCGGGTGCGCGTCGACGCGCTGTTCCAGGCCCGGTATGGCACCGAGCACGTCGATGTGGTGCCGTTCGAGCTGCTCGGCAAGTCGCTGCGGGTGCACCGCGTGGCGCTGCCGGCGTTTACTCGGGTGCGCGCCCGGCTGACCGCGCTGTGCGCCCAGCAGCCGGCGCTGCGCGAGTTCCTCGTCGGGCTCGGCGGGACCTTTGTCGTGCGCAACATCGCCGGCACCAACCGGCGGAGCGCTCACTCGTACGGGGTGTCGCTGGACGTGAACGTGGAGCGGTCCCATTACTGGCGCTGGCAGCGGCCGGCGGCGCCGCTGCGCTGGCAGAACCGGATCCCGCAGGCGATCGTCGACGCGTTCGAAGCCGAGGGCTTCATCTGGGGCGGGCGCTGGTACCACTACGACACGATGCACTTCGAGTATCGCCCCGAGCTGCTCGATGCCGCGTGCTATCCGACCGCTCCCGCTGCACCGGAGGGCTCGCGGACCGCGCCGAGCAAGTGAGAGACGGGGCGTCGGCCAACTGATAGCCAACAGGATAGATGGGCCGGGGCGGAACTTCAGAAGGCGGGGACGCCGCGCGGGCGGGCGGCCATGACCCGCACCTCACCCTGCTCGGCCAGCGGCGCCAGCTTGAGGGCGCGCGCGTCGCCGCTGTCCAGCACCAGATCGTCGGGGCCGAGGACTCCGTCGGGGGCGCCGCCCGGACCGCGATCCTCGACCAGCACCACGATGTGATCCCAGGCGCGCGGCAGCTCGCCGGAGCCCAGGTAGTCGACCGCCAGGATGTCGCCGGGCAGGACCTCGACGCCGTAGCGCAGCGGCGGCTCGGAGACGCTGGCGCAGGCGGGTGACTCGGCGGGGCAGGGACGGACCACCGCGGGTCCGGCGGCGCGACCGATGGCGTCGATGACGCCGCCGACGTTGGTGTAGTGCAGGCGGCGCAGGCCGGCCCGCCGCAGCGCCGCGACCAGCACGTCGGCGCAGTCGGCGCCGATGTAGCGCTCGGCCTGGTGGCGCAGATCGTCCCCGGCGCTGCCGAACAGGTAGGGGACGTTGAAGAAGGAGGTCAGCCAGCCGATGAAGCCGTCGCCGGAGCGGAAGCTGTAGCGGAACACCCGGGCGTCGATCTGGCCCTTGGGAGCGTCGCCTTCGCCGGGCGTGCTGAGCACCTGGGCCCCCTGCTGCACGGTGGCCGCCAGGCGCATCGTGCCCAGGCCCTTTTGGGACTCTTCGCGCGGCGGCACCGGCGCCACGGTCGGGCTGGCGTCCTGGACGGCCAGCTGCAGCCCCGTCGCACCGCTTAGCGGCGTCGCGAAGTACTCAAGCTGATCGTAGCCGAGCCACTGGCCGTGCCGCGGTCCGAACACGACGGCGTTACTGTACACGTCAAGGCCGGGGTTGGGCGGCCGGGTGCTCGTGTGGGCAAGGCGCGGCTCGACCCGGCGCCACGCGATCTGCAGCGGCGCGCAGCCGCTGCGCTGAAACGAGACCCGCCCCGGGCCCCCGTCTTCGCTGAACAGCACAGGCCGCCCCTCCAGGGTGCCGGGCAGGACGAGGAAGACATCGATGGTCGCGCCGCCGCGCGCGTCCACGG
>DAOMZC010000803.1:0-3531 GCA_035437965.1 Pseudomonadota bacterium | reverse complement strand
CAGGGCAGCGGCATCCTCCGCCTGCGCCTGCCCCCCGACGGGGCTCTGGTCTCGGTCAACGGCCGCCTGATCAACGAGAAGGACATCCAGAAGGGCTACCTCGTCCCCGCCGGCGTCCCCCAGGAGGTCATCGTCAAGAAGGCCGGCAAGCGCCCGGTGACCTTCAGCGAGACCCTCAAGCCCGGCGAAGAGAAAGAGCGCACCATCGAGCTCAAGGAGGGCCGCGGCCGCCTGGTCATCAGCACCCGGCCCCCCGGCGTCGACATCGTGGTCAACGGCCGCTCGTACGGCAAGTCGCCGGTCACGGTGGACGACCTGGACCCGACCAAGGCCGCCAAGGTGATCGCCAAGAAGCGCGGCGTGGGCTAGCTGATCAAGCTCGTCTCGTTCGGCGAGTCCTTCGATCAGACGCTCGACCTGGACTTCGGGACGCCCAGCGGCGGCGGCAGTGGCGCCGGCGCCCGCGCCGAGAAGGCCAGCCCCCCGCCGCCGAGCAGCGCCAGCCCGCCCCCCGCCGCCCCGCCGCCGGCTCCCGGCAGCGACAAGGAGGGCTTCCTGATCGCCAACAGCCAGCCCTACGCCAAGGTGCTCGTCGACGGCAAGGACACCGGCAAGGTGACCCCGATCGCCCCGCGCGATCACATCCCGCTAAAGCCCGGAAAGCACGTCATCACGTTCGTGACCAGCGACAAGCGGGTCAGCGCCGACGTGATCATCAAGTCGGGCGAAGAAGCCAAGGTCGTGCGCAACCTGACCGAGTAGCCCCGCCCACGCCCGCCGCCCCGCAAATTCACCGAGCAACCGGCCCGCGCAGCCCCCCGCAGCGCCGCTCACTGCATATTGGTTCGACAGGCAAGCCGAGCCCGCGGCCGCGGCGCATGCAGTGATTTGAGCGCGCAGCCTTTGGGAACTGATAGTGGTATCATGCTCCGGTGAAGACCATAGTCGCTGCTTTCCATTCCGATCTCCCTCGCGGCTTGCAGCAGGGCTTGCTTCACCGACAGGACCTGCAGCTCTGCCACGTGCGTTCGCTGCCCGAGCTAATCGAGCGGCTCAACCGAGGTGTCGACCTGTGTCTCCTCGGACCGCAGCTGGGCGAGCACAGCGCCGTGACGGTGGCGCAGCACATACGGGCGCAGCGGGCGGCGCGCGGGGTGCCGCTCATCCTGCTCCACCCGAGCACCCAGAACGCGGCGCTGCCGCAGACGACCTCGTTCGATGAGGTCGTCGAGTGGCCGGCCAAGGCGGAGGCGCTGCCGATCCTGCTCGCCCGGTTCCTCGGGTTCCCGGTGCGCAGCAACGAGCGCTACCCGGTGCGGGTACACGTCTTCGGGCTCTTCGGCCAGGGCGGCGAGGCGTCCTACCTCGGGACCTCGGTGGATCTGAGCCTGGACGGCATGCTGCTGCGCACCGCGCGCACGGCGAGCCCCGGCGACCGCGCCCTCATCCGCTTCGCCCTGCCCGGTCGGCCGCTGGAGATCCAGATCTACGGTCGAGTGGTCCGCATCGAAAAAGAGGCCTACGCGCCCGAAAACGGGGTCGCCATCCTGTTCGATGCGGCCTCGGCCCCCGAGCGCCAGCAGCTCAAGGAGCACTTCGCAGCCATGAGCGGTAGAACCTTCCGCTGGAACATCGTGCGCGAGGGCCAGCGTCTCCACATCCACCTCTCGGGAGTGCTGAACGCCGAGGTCGATCTGACCGCGCTCAAGCAGCTGCGCGGCGAGCTCGATTTCTATCTGCGCGACTTCCGCCGCATAAGCTCGGACAGCATCCAGACCTGGCTCGACCTCATGCGGGCCCTCACCGGCGTCGCCAAGATCCGCCTGCACGAGTGCCCGATCGCCTTTGTCCAGCAGGCCAACGCGATCAGCAACCTCCTGGACAACACCGAGGTCGTGTCGTTCTTCGCCCCCTACCTGTGCCCGCGCTGCGGCCTGGATGAGGAGCAGATGATCTGCGTCGCCCGCGACCTGCGCGACCTGCACGGCCAGATCCTGCGCCGGCCGCCGACGGTCAAGTGCGTAAGCTGCGCCAGCGACATGGTCTTCGACGACATCCCCGAGCGCTACTTCATGTTCCTGTAGCCGGCGGCGACGAGTCACTCCATCGCGCTTTCTCGACGGAGAAAGCCGCGCCGTGACCAGCGCCGCGGGCAGGTTCGAGAAGCTACTAGGGGGCGACGCGCAGGAGGATCGCGGTGGTGTTGTCGATGCCGCCGAAGCTCAGCGCGGCGCGGATGAGGGCGTCGCAGGCCTCGTCGAGGTTCTGCGCCACGGCGGCGTCGGACATGACCTCGCGCAGGATCCAGTCGTCGACCATGTCGGTGAGGCCATCGCAGCACAGAAGGTAGACGTCACCGGGCGACAGCGCCGCGCTCTGGTACTCGACGTCGACCGCCTCGTGCAGGCCCACGGCGCGGACGATGACGTTGTCGTTGGGCGGACCGTAGCGCTTGGCGAGCTCGGGGTTGTCCTCGTACAGGTTCACCAGCGAGTGATCGCGCGTGACCTGAATGAGCTCGCCGCTGTGGTACGCTAGCCTGTAGATCCGGCTGTCCCCGACGTGACAGATGTGAAGCAGGTCGCCTTGCTGCCGGACGCCGACGACCGTGGTGCCCATGTTATGGAGGCTCGGGTCATTACGCGCCTGGGTGAAGATGGCGTAGTTGGCGCAGCGGATCGCGGTCACCAGGGGATCGCGATCCTCGGGCGCCGGAGCAGGCTGGCCGGTGCGGACCACCTGATCGATCGTGCGCACCGCCAGCTGGGACGCCACCTGGCCGCCGACGTGGCCGCCCATGCCGTCGCACACGACGAAGAGTCCCAGATCGGGGGAGAGGAGCATGGAGTCCTCATTCTTCTCTCGGACATGGCCTACGTGGGTGCGGCCTGCTTGCTCTAGACGCATCATTCAGTATTTTCGACGATATTCCGATAGAAGGTGCCCTGTCAAATGCGACGAATCCGCTTGCCGGTAAATGGCCTTTGTAGCTCCGATGTAGGCCATACTCCGCAATCAGCGACGGACTTAGAGGCGGACCGGGGGAAGCTCGGTGAGCGGATACCGGGGGAAGCGCCAAGGCCAAGTGAAGACGCGAGCTTAGGCGGCGCGCCAGCCGAGCCGGAAAGCGCCGCGCCGCGCTTGCACGAACCGGCAGCCGCGCGGCAGGGGGGGGCGGCGCGCCTTGGGGTCTTGTCGATCCACTTTGAGGGCGGGCGCTGCCGGGTAAGCTGTCCTTTTTGCTACCTCGGCAAGCGGGCCGGGACGGCGCTGCCGCCGCCGCTCGGCGAGACGGGCGATGGGACCTTTTTGGCGCTTGTTACAGCCGCGATCGAAGAGCTGCCCTACAGCGAGGTGGCGGTCGCGCTGAGCGAGCCGGTGGAGCCGGCGCTGCCCGTGCTGATGCGGCTCGCGGCGGCGGCGGCGCGGCGCGGCCGGGCGAAGGTGCTCTCCACGGCGAATCAGAACGGCAGAGCACAGGGCTGAACTCCAGTCACAAAGTGATATGCTATCCCGTCCTCTGCCTGAAAC
>DAOMZC010000802.1:0-3532 GCA_035437965.1 Pseudomonadota bacterium | reverse complement strand
CCGGGCGGGTTGTTGCGCTGGACGGAGTCCGCCGGGTGCACCCAGTCAGGATGCTGCACGGGCCTCCGCGGGTGTACGGGAAGATGATTCAGTCCGGTGGGCGGTAAGGGGTGAAGGCCGCTGCGTGAGGAATCCGGAGCGCGCGTGCTGTGCTGTGCGCATTCGGCCCACTGTTCACAATCAGCTCACTTTGAATAAGGGTCTTTACCAGTCTGCAAATGATATCCGTGGCATATGCGTTGCTCCGGTCCTCCTACAGGTGCAAAACCAAAAGGAGAATGAACATGACTACAGATTCCGGAGCGTCACTTTCGTGCAAAGCAAACTCCGCGCCGGCCGAGGTGGCCTGGGGGCCGATAGGAACCCTGCTCGCGCTCTGCGCGCTCCTTGTCGGCGCGCCGCTCGGCGGCTGCGCTACGGTCGGGCCGGGGCAGGTCGGCGTCAAGTGGACGGTCTCGCAGGGGACGCAGCAGGTTCCCTATGGCGAAGGGCTGCACCCGCTGGCGTCGTGGAACAAGATGTATGTCTATGACGCCCGGACCCTCAGCCATGATGAGGAGCTGGGGGTCATGACCGTCGATGGCCTGGACGTCAGGCTGAACACGACGGTGCGCTACCGCATCATTCCGCAGGAGGTCGTGGCGCTGCACCAGCAGGTCGGCAAGGACTACTACGCAAAGATCATCGCGCCCGCCCTGCGCTCGGAGTCCCGGCGCGTCATCGGCCGCTACACTCCGGAAGAGCTGTACTCGACCAAGCGCGACACGCTGGAGCGCGAGACCCACAATGCCCTCCTATCACACCTGGACGGCAAGCACCTGATGATCGAGGCGGTCATGATTCGCAGCATCGAGCTGCCAGCATCCGTGCGCGCGGCGATCGACAAGAAGCTGATGGCCGAGCAGGAGGTCCTGAAGATGAAGTCGGCGCTGCAGATCACCCGCGCCGCGGCCGAGCAGCGGCGCATCGAAGCGCAGGGAATCGCTGACTATAACCGCACGGTGGCCGCCAGTTTGAGCTCGTCAATGCTCGACTTCGAGCGGATTCAGCAGACCGGACGGCTGGCCAACTCGGCGAATACAAAGACGCTGATCATCGACTCGGGCAAGCACAGCATGCCGGTGATGCTGGGCAGCGCACAGTAAGTCGTACTCCCTTGTTGTCGGGATCTCATCGCTGGTGACCGGCGCGTAGCGGTGGAACTAAAACTTCCTCACGCTGGGCCCGTGTCCCTTATGAAAAAGGAGTCGCTTGCTCGCGGCGCTCGGAGTACTATCTTGCATGACTCTGTCAGAAGATGAGCCGGCTCCAACAGGAAAAACCGGACTCCCCGCGACTAGGTCAGATCTGAGCGAGCAGGAGCTGCGGGACAAGCTCGACAACATCGTCCCGACCCACGGCTATCGTATGATCCCGATGGTTGGCCTGGGCGGCTCGGCCGGTAGCATCAGCGCCCTGCAGACCTTCTTTGGGGCCATGCCGCCGATGAGTGGAATGGCGTTCGTGGTCATCCTCCACCTGGCGCCAGAGCACGAGAGCGCGCTGCCGCAGCTGCTGGCGCGGTCCACCAAGATGCGGGTCAGGTCGGCGGCGGACGGCGACGGCGCCATCGGCATCAAGCGGATCAAGGAGCGCGCGATCCAGGTCGCGCGCGCCGGGGTGTACCCCGAGACCATCGCGGCCGACGTAAGCGAGGAGCGGCTGCGGCGCTTCTTCATCAAGGAGCCGCGCGGCTACCACGTGCGCCGTGAGGTGCGCGAGATCGTTCTGTTCGCCGCGCATGACCTGCTAAAGGACGCGCCGTTTTCGCGGATGGATCTCATCTCCTGCCGCAACCTGCTCATCTACCTGAACCGCGATGCGCAGAAGCGCGCGCTCGACATCTTCCACTTCGCGATGAACCCGCACGGGCTGCTCTTTCTCGGCTCATCCGAGTCGGTGGAGGACGACAGCCCGCTGTTCAGCGTGCTCGATAAGAAGCACCGCATCTTTACCCACCACCCGGCGCAGCGCGTCAGCCTGCCGGTGCCGCAGGGGCCGAGCACGCTCATCCGGGCGCTGGAGCTGCAGGAGCGCGAGCGGACGGTGCTGCCGGCGCAGGCGTTCATGCAGCGGGAGTCCGCGCGGCACGGCGAGCTGGTGGCGCGCCGGGAAGCGCAGCTGTCGGTCGGCGAGCTGCACTTCCGCCTGATCGAGCGCTTCGCTCCGCCGTCGGTGGTCGTCGACGCCGAGCACGAGATCGTCCACATCTCGGAGAACGCCGGGAGCTTCCTCCGGATGGCCGGCGGCGAGCCGTCGATGAACCGGGTCGTGCACCCGATGCTGCGGGCCCAAGCTGCGGGCGGCGCTGTTCCAGGTGGCGGAGACCGGCCCCCTGCTCGAGATCCAGCGGGTGCCGCTGGAGGTCGACGGGACGCTCCAAGCGGTGAACCTGCGCGTCGCCCCGGCGAGCGAGCTGGCGCCGGGCTTCCTGCTCGTGATCTTCGAGCGCACCGAGGCCGGGCCGCTCACCGGGCGCGGCCTGCACGCCGAGCCGGAGCCGCAGGCGATCCTGCGCCAGCTCGAGCGCGAGCTGGAGGTCACCCGCGTGCGGCTGCGCGACACGGTCGAGCAGTACGAGGCGAACACCGAGGAGCTCAAGGCCGGCAACGAGGAGCTGCAGGCGATGAACGAGGAGCTGCGCTCCGCCTCCGAGGAGCTGGAGACCAGCCGCGAGGAGCTGCAGTCGATAAACGAAGAGCTGACCACGGTGAACCAGGAGCTCAAGAGCAAGCTCGAAGAGCTCAGTCACGCCAACTCCGATCTGTACAACCTGATGGCCTCGACGGCCATCGCCACCATCTTTCTCGACCGCGAGCTGCGCATCATGCGCTACACGCCCTCCGCGGTGCCGCTGTTCCGGCTCATCGCGGGCGACATCGGCCGGCCGCTCGCCGACCTCCGGCACCAGCTGGAGTACCCGCAGCTCACCGTCGATGCCGAGCAGGTGCTGGAGCAGCTCGTGCCGGTGGAGCGCGAGGTGGGTGCCGCCGACGGGCGCTGGTTCCTGGCGCGGCTTCTGCCCTACCGCACCCTGGACGATCGGCTCGCCGGCGTGGTGCTGACCTTCGTCGATGTCACCGAGAGCAAGCGCTCGCGCGAGGCGGTGCGCGCCAGCGATCAGCGGATGCGGCTGATCCGCGAGAGCGCCAAGGACTACGCGATCTTCACCCTCGACCTCGATCGCCTGGTCAGCAGCTGGAACTCCGGCGCTCAGGCGCTGCTCGGCTACACCGAGGCGGAGATCTGCGGTCAGCCCGGCGACATCCTGTTTACGCCCGAGCGCTGGCACGTGCGCAAGGACGGCTCGCGCTTCTTCGGCTCGGGCCTGACCAGGCCGCTGCGCGACGGCCCCGCAGCTGGCTGTTCAGCGCCTCGCCGCTGGCGACCTTCTTTGACGGCCAGCGCTACGTGGTCGGCGCGGCGCTCGATGTCACCGACAGCCGCCGCAGCCGCGCCGAGCTGGAGGCGGCCCTGGCCGAGACGCAGCAGG
>DAOMZC010000801.1:0-3535 GCA_035437965.1 Pseudomonadota bacterium | reverse complement strand
GCCGGGCGCAGGCGCTGCTCATCGAGGCCCGCGCCGCCAGCAAGGCCGCCGGCCAGCCGATCTCGGTGTACGACGAGCGCGAGGCCGAGCTGGTCGGCCGCCTCGGCGACCTGGCGCTGGAGCTCGGGGCCGAGGATCGGGCGATGGCGCTTTACGACGAACAGCTGCGCCTCGCCGAGGCCGACCCGCGCGCCGATGTCGGCCTGGCCCTAGCGAGCCTCGCGCTCTGGCACGCCCTGCGCGGCGATCTGGCGGCGGCCGACGCCCGCCTGTCGCGCTTCCAGGAGCTCGGCGCCTCGCGGGTGCGCCTTGACTCGATCCGCCGGGTCGGCCACCTGTACCTGCAGCTCGGCAACGCCGGCCGCGCCCTGACCGTGTTCCGCGAGGTGCTGGCCCACGTCCGCAAGGGCCGCCACGCCCTGGAAGAAGCCGTCGCCCTCCTCGATGTCGGGGTGACGCTGCGGCGCGCCGGCGAGACCCGCCAGGCGGTCACCCACCTGCGCCTGGCGCTCACCCGGGCCCAGGCGCGCAAGGAGCGGCGCGTCGAGGCCCTGGCCAGCTGGGAGCTTGGCCTTTATCACGCCGGCTGCGGCGAGGTCGGCGCCGCGGTCTCCGCCCTCGAGGTCGGACTCAACTACCTCGACGCCATCGAGTACCCGCGCGAGGCCAAGGACTACCAGCGCAACCTCGCGCTCCTCAAGCAGCTCCGTCAGCAGCTCAACTAGATCAGATCCTTACGTGACAGGGCGCGGCGCATGCGGCTCAGGGCCTGCTCCTGCAGCTGGCGGATGCGCTCACGCGACAGATCGTACTTTTCGCCGATCTCCTTGAGCGTCAGCTCCTGATCCGAGTCGATGCCGAAGCGCAGCCGCAGGATGTCGGCCTCCATCGGCGAGAGGCTCGTCAGCTGCTGCTGCACCTCGCTGAGCATCGCCTCGCTGATCAGCCGCTCGCTCATCGTGTAGACCTGCGTGTCGTCCTGCAGGAAGTCGACGAAGCAGCGCTTGTCGTTGTCCGACACCTCGCGGTCCAGCGAGACCGCATCCTCGACGAGGAAGTTGTCCATCTTCTCGATCTTGTCGAGGCGGATGTTGGTCGCCGTGGCCAGCTCCTGGCTGGTCGGCTGCCGCCCGAGCTCGCGCGACAGCCGGCGCTTGGCGCGCATGACCGAGTGCACCTCGGTGAGCGTGTGCACCGGCAGGCGCACCACGCGGCTCTTGTCGGCGAGCCCGCGCGAGATGGCGTGCCGAATCCACCACGAGGCGTACGTCGAGAACCGGTAGCCGCGCCGGTAGTCGAAGCGCTCGACCGCCTTGATGAGGCCCATGTTGCCTTCCTGAATCAGGTCGGCGAGCGGCATGCGGCCGTAGTTGAAGCGGCGGGCGATCGACACCACCAGGCGCAGGTTCGCCTCGACGAAGTCGTCCTTGGCGCGGCTGATAAGCTGCGAGATGACCGACATCCCCTGGACGTAGTTGTGCCACTGCTCCCGGCTCACCTGCGGCGAGGCGGCGCGCAGCACCTCGGGCGTGCTGCCGGTCTTCCACTCCTGGTCCAGGTGCTTGATCTCTTCCAGCGCCGAGGTCACGTAGATGCGGTCGAGATCGAGCTGGCGCAGCTTGGCCGCCGCCGGGCCCGCGGCCACCGCCAGCGGCTTGCCGGTCAGCTTGCCCTCCTCGCGCAGGGCCTGGGCCGCGGTCTGCACGGCGACGAACTCGGGCACCGCCTTGGCCAGATCCGCCTCGACCAGCTCCACCAGGTGCGCGGTGAGCGGCGCCAGCGACAGCAGCTGGACCCACAGCACCTCTTCCATGATGCCGATGCGGCGCGCCAGCTCGAACTCCGCCGCCGGGCTTAGCACAGACAGGCGGGTGAGGTCCTTGAAGTAGGTGACCAGGAAGTCCGCCTTGCCGCGCATCGAGTCGCCCTCGGGCACGAGCTCGGCCAGCTCGGCGGGGTCGATTCCCTCCAGGCCCTCGACCGGCTCCTCAAGGCCCTCTTCGGGCTCGGCCGCGCCCGCGGCGACCGCCGGCTTGGCCTTCTTGCGGCGCAGGAGCTGCGGCGCGTTGGTGCGCCGCTTGCGCTGCGGGACGGCGGCAGCATCGGCATCTGGAGCTGGCAGCTCCCCATCAGGCTTGGCGATGGACTCGGGCGCCTCGCCGACCATGGGGTCGACCGCCGAGTCCACCGCCCCCGGACACGCAGCCGCCGCCACGCGGGGCTTCTTGGCGCGCGCCGGCCGAGCTTTTGGGGTGCCCGGTGGACGAGCGGGGGGAGGAGAGCGTTTGACCATCAGAACCTCAACACGGCAACTAAATCTAAGGGACACCTGGGTCGCCGCAGGAAAGCGACAGAGCCGACGCTGGCAGCGACGAACGCTATTGCGATTGAAGCAGACCCACCGCGCGCTGGCAAGACTGCCGTTACCTCCTGTTTACAAAAGCAGAGTCCTCGCGCATCCAACGCATACCGACTGTGTCACCCGCGCTCACCCTGAGCGGATTCGGGCGGGTCCACGCCGGCTGCCGGCGTTCCCACGCGTCCGCAGCGCGCCGCGATGGCGGCCGATGTCGGTCCCCGCCCCGCCGGAGGACGGCTCAGCGCACACCGGTTTGAAGTGCGCGATGACTCTGCGCAGGAGCCTACAGAGCGCGCTCCAGCCCGTACGGACTGCGACTCTGTTAGGACCCGGCAGCGACACAGACCGCGTGGCGGAGCTGCGACTGGGAGCGGCGCAGGAACACTGCCCTATTTGAGAATCGCGACCTGCTCGCCCTTAGGAGCCCGCTCGATGAGCAGGCACGAGGGCGCTCCACTGAGGGTCCAGCGCGACATGCCGACATCAATCAGCGCCAGCCGGTCGCCGGCGCGCAGGGTGATGCCGCGCTCCTGGATGGTGTGGCCCATGACGATGCGCTGCGCGCCCTGCGCCCGTCCGAGATCGCCCAGGAACGCTTGCAGGATCTGCTCCTGCAGCGACTCCGCCAGGCCGCGGAACCACAGCGGACCCTCGGGGTCGGCACCGACGCCGGTGCGGGCGTCGCGCAGGCCGGTGAGCTCGGCGCGCACCGAGTCGTTGAGGTCGCGCAGCTTGCGGTTCAGGTAGCGCGGACTCAGGCCGCCGTGCATGAACAGGGTGTCATTTATCTTGATGACGGCGTTATGGGTCAGGATCCACTTTCCGTACTTGCCGGTCTTGGCGAAGGCGGCGCTGTAGGCGGGAAACTCGGCTCCCGGGGGACTGCCGACCGGGGTGGCGCGCGGACCGGCGCCGAAGGCGGCCAGCTCGCCGCTTGAGACGTAGCGCAGGTCACCGGTCATGGTCATGAACTCGTGGTTGCCGATAAGGGCGTGCACCGCGCCGCCGGCCTTGCGGGCGCTGCTCTCCAGCGCCATCAGCAGGTCCATCGCCTTCTTCGAGTCGGGCCCGCGATCGAGCACATCGCCTGTCTGCACAAGGTGCGTCTTGCCGCCGATCCACTGGTCCTGCGCATCGGTCAGCTTGCACAGGCGCAGCACCCGCTGCAGGCGCTCG
>DAOMZC010000800.1:0-3555 GCA_035437965.1 Pseudomonadota bacterium | reverse complement strand
TGCTCTTCCGCCGTGACGATCGAGGCGGGCGATGGGTCGATCGGCGGACCCTCGACCATGCGGCGGAGCTCGGCCTGCTCGGGGCCGGCGTGGAACTCGCACCGCTCGTTGTAGAGCAGCCAGGCGTCGCTCATGCCGAACTGAGCGAACTGGCAGATGAGCGACCACTCGGCGGGCGACATCCTTTTCCTGCCGTAGCATTCGGGCTGCGCGAGGCGGCGGAGCGCATCGACACCGGGCTCGCCCATCGAGTGCGTGAGGTCGGCGGCCCGCTCGCGCATCATGTCGACGGCGGCGCGGGAACGGGCGAGGCGGAGCTGGCTCTCGCTCAGCTTGCGGGGCGTGATGACGACGCGGCGGGTGTTGGGGGGGTTGGGGGGGTTCATCGGGGGCTTCCTCCTTGCGGAGCGCTCAGGAGGGGCGTGGCGGTGCCGTTGTGAAACGCGAGCAGCATGGCGCGGATGCGCACGACGGCCTCCTCGCCGAAGGCCAGCTCGCACAGCTCGGCGGGCTTGAGGCGGAGCGCGCACGCGCTGCAGGGCGCCTCCCACCCCGGCATCCAGGTGCAGGGCACAACGGTCTGGCGGTCGATTCGGATCGGGCAGGCCTCGCCCTCGGTGCAGCCGCACCCGCGGCAGGCCGCCAACACCGGCGGCGGGGTGAGGAGTTGGGTTGCGGGAATGGGAGGGGTGCTCATTCGTCCTCACCGCCTTCCAGATCCGCGTCGTCGGCGAGATCGGCGGCGGGCTTGGCGGGCTTGGGGGCCTTGCCCTTCTTCCCCTTCGCGGCGGCCTTCTGCTCCGGCTCGGCCTTCGCCTTGGGCAGGAAGTCGGCCAGCACGGGCTTGGGCTTCTTGGTCTTCACACCCAGCAGACCGGCGAGGTGCGCGATCAGGTCAGCCTTGATGATCGTGTAGCTGTCGAGGCTGTAGTCGTGGGGGGCCAGCGGCTCAGCCAGCACCCGCTTCACCGCGTCGATTGTCTCGGCCGCGACGGCAATCTCGATGAGCGTCTTGAGCTTGGCGATGGCCTTCGGATCACCCTTGCTGGCGTAACTTCCGCCGGCTTGTTGCGAGAGCTTCGTGCGTGTGACGTAGTCGAGAAGGAGGAAGGTCAGCGGCTTCTTGGCCAGTTCGGGGGTGAAGAGACGGGCCGTTTCGTGATGCCAGGTGCTCAATGCGACGGTAAGCTTGTTCGCGGCGCTGCTCTCCGCCGTCTCGGCCCGCTTGGCCGGCTTGGACGGCTTGGACGGCTTGCCCGCCGTACCGACCCCCCCAGCCTCGCCGCCCTTGCCCTTGTTCTTTGCCGCGCCCGCGAACCGCTCGCGATGATCCAGCACCGCCTTCTTGAACGCGGCGGGCTTGACGTGCGCGGGCTGGTGCTTCTGGATCGCGGCCGCGACCGCCTTGGCATCCCGCTCCTTGACCGGCAGGCCGTTGACCGTGGCGGTGATCCGCTTGGCGCCGGTGGTGGTCTCGCGGCTGGCGATGCCGCTCTTGCGCCCGTAGCAGGCCGCGTTGAGGCACACGCCCGCCTCGGGCTCCTTGGTGGTGGCGTCGCCGACCTGCACCTTGCCATCCTCGAACAGGCCCGTCTGGTTGCGGGAGTTGGAGGGGCACTGCTCGCACGCGGGCGCCTCGGCGAACGGGATGTCGAGCGGCCAGGCGACCTGGGCAAGGCTGCGGATGTGCGTGGCGACCTGATCGCGCAGCTCGCGGAGCAGCATCGGCTGCTCGTTCTTGCGGTAGGAGTGCGGGTGCAGCTTGCCGTCGATCGCGGCGCGGCGGGCCAGCTCGGCCCGCTTGTCGCTGTCGGCGATCTTGGCCAGCTCGCGGGCGTGCTCCATCGGGAGTTTGCCGCCGATCACCAGCTCGCGGGTGACCTTGTCGAGCGTGCCGAGGAAGTGGCGATCGCGGACCCACTGCACGCTCTTGCCGAGGCGCTTGGAGACGATGCCGATCGTCTCTTTGCGGATGGCATCCTCGGTCGAGGCGTGCAGCACCTGGTTGTCGGTGAAGCCGTCGCGGAGGCGGATTCTCTTGGCGGCATCGTCCATGAGGTCGGCGACGGCGATCGACTCCTCGATCGGGTCGAGCTCGGCCCGCTGGGCGTTCTCGATCGCACGGGCATCGCGTGCCTCTTCCTCGGAAATCACCACCGCGGTGATCTTCTCCCACTTGAGCAGCTTGGCCGCCTCGTGGCGGCGGTGGCCCCAGGCGAGCACCGGCTTGCCATCCGGCCGCATCCACACCCCGATGGGCTGCCAGAGCCCCTCGGTCATGGTGCCGGCGAGCTCGAAGATGCCCTCGGCGTAGCCCTCACGCTCGCGGTTGCGGGCGTTTCCGAGCGGGACCACGATGTCCGCGACAGACACCTGCGCGGTTGGGTGGGCGGAAGGCTTGATCTTCTGCCATGCCTCGATCTCGGCGCGGCCGTGGCGATCGGGCGTGGTGTCTGGTGCCTGCTTCTTCGACTTTGATGCGGTTGCGGTGCTCATGGTGTCAAACTCCGTCCCCCTGCCTGCTGGTCTGTAAAATCCCCGTCTCTCCGAGGTGTCACGCCCTGTTTATTTCGGGTGCCGTGTGTCGGCGTTCACCTGCCGCGAAGGAGCGCAGCCGCACCCGAAGCTCAGGCCGAGGCGGCCTTCTTCTTGCGGCCGTGCTTGTCCTTGACATCGACCAGCGGTTTGCTGCTGGTCTTGGGCTGGGCAGTCTCTACTGCGGCGGGCTCGGGCTTCACGGTGTCGAACGCCTCGGCGTCGTCCGCGACCTGGTGCAGCTTGGCCACGCGGCCGCCGCCGATGTAGACCTCGCCCTTGATCTCGTGGATGGTGCATTCGGCATCGCTGCCAGGTGTCACGCCGCACGCCTCGCTCACGACGGCGAGCAGCACGTTGCCGCTCGTGACCTTGAAGCGCTGTGGCGGGGCGCCGTGCCGGCTCGGGGTGAGCACGAACGTGCCGGGGAAGGTGAAGCGGCCGGTGCCGTCGGAGGCCTTGCTCTCGGCGGCGGAGGCCTTCGCTGGGGCCTTCCCTTCCGCCGCGGGTGCGGGCGCCGGCTCAAGCAGCGTCCAGGTCAGCACCGCCGCGTTCATCTGGCACTCACCGCGGGCGGCGCCCTTGGCGTTGGCGGTGCGGTCGATCGTGATCGCGCCCTTGCCCCCGATCGCCAGCACGATGCCCTCGGCCCACTGGTCCGGGCTGGTGCGGCTGGTGAAGCGGTAGCGGTTGCCGACCTTCAGTTCGACGCCCAGCGGGTTCACGATGGGCTCGGCGGCTGGTGCGGCCTTGCTCTTCCCCTCGCGATCCTCGCGGGCGCTCTTCACCAGCGGCAGCTCTTCCTCGGCCTCGGCCGCGCCGATCAGGGCGTCGATGTCCTCTTCCTCGTTGAACAGCTTGCCCTGGTTGGCATCCGCGACGGCCTTGACGAACAGGTCCGAGAGCGTCTCGACCCGCGTGCGCGAGTTGTTGATCGAGCAGATCGTCTCCCAGTAATCGACGCATAGCTTGGTGCGGCGCGGGCCCGGTGTGGCGCCGCACTCGGCCAGCTCGCCCTTC
>DAOMZC010000799.1:0-3565 GCA_035437965.1 Pseudomonadota bacterium | reverse complement strand
CCCCTCACCCAGCTCCCCCCCCCCCCCAGCACCCCCCCGAGCACTACCTCCGTCCTACGCCGGTCGGCGGCCCGAGCGCTCACGCCGCCCTCGCCCGCTGCCGCACAGAAGGCAGCGCCGTCAGGTACGCAAAGGGAATGAAGATCACGTAGTAGAGCACGTTGGGCAGGAGCCGCAGCAGCAGCCCGGCGCGCGCGCCCGCCAGGATGAGCACATCGGCCAGCACCCACAGCCCGTACTGCACCATCTCGAAAGTGGTCAGCTGCAGCAGCCACCGCCGCACGCCTCCGTCGCTGTCGGCCGTCAGGCGCCGCGGCAGCAGCCCCCAGCGGATTCCCAGCAGGAGCCCCAGGAACAGCACCTCATAGCCGAGGAACTTGCGCCGCGGCTCGGCAAAGACCGTCGGCAGCGCCACGCTCACCAGCTCGAACAGGACGGGGATGAGCAGGCTCAGGCCGAGCGCGTAGAGGAGGTTCCGCACCGTACCTGCCGTCCCGCCCGGCTTCCCGGGCTGCGAGTACCGCTGGAGCAGCACGAAATAGCGCAGGTCGCCGAGGATCACGAAGACGACCCCGGCCGCGGTGCTGGCCGCCGTGTCGGCGGGGATCGGCGTCCAGCCACCGGTGGCCAGCGCGTCGAGCACGATGAGGAGCTGGGCGAGCAGCGCCAGCCGCCACAAGGTCCGAGCCTCGGTGGCCGCGCCGGCGCGGGGCCGCGCTTGCCACAACAGCCCCAGCACCAGCGGCGTCGCGGCCCAGCACAGCCCCGGGTGATGCCAGGGACTATCGTAGATGAGGTCGAATATCGAGCGATCGGGCGGGGTCATGGGGGGCAGACAATACTGCCGATTCGGCTGCGGGCAAGGGTCCGGGGCGACCTGGGCGGCGCAGTTTCACGCAAGAACGGGCACGCCGCCGCGCCGGGACTTGGGCACAATCGCGCCCATGCGCAATTTGAGTGAAAATCCTCACCCGCACCCACTCGGCGCGCGGCGCCCGCGACTCGTCGGACCGGTGGACCAGCTGCCGGCCGCGCTGCGCTGGGGGCTGCTGGCGCTCAGCTTGTATGGGTGCGCCGCGGCGCCCGACGAGCCTCTGGGCGATGACGAGCCGCCGCTCGGCCCCGAGTCGTGTTCGAGCCTGGCACTCTCGGAAGGCCCGCCGTCCGGTGACCGCGCCGGCTTCCGCTTCCCCGACTGCTCGGACGGCAGCGGCACCCCGGGCCGCTGGACCCGCGACGCCCAGGGGCTGCCGGCGTATGACTACCTCATCGACGAGAACCGCGACGACCGCGCCCGCTACCCGACCACCGACGAGGAAGATCACCGCGAGCACTTCCACGCGCTCGGCAACGACCGCATCAACGCGGCGTTCGCCAACGACGGCTACGTCCAGGTCTTCACCCAGGATCGCGGGGCCACCTGGCTCAACCAGCTGGACGAGGCGAGCCAGAACTTCGCCGGCGGCTTCAGCTACCTGGACGATGGCCAGGCCAGCTGGGCGACGGCGTACAAGTGGCGCCCGACCGGGGCGCGCAGCCGCCGCCGCTTCGGCCTCAACTACGCCGAGGCCGAGCTGACCTACAACGGGGTGCGGGTGCGGCGCCGGATCTACGCGCCGCGCGGCGACCTGCCCGCCGTCCTTTGCGATGTGACCATCGAGAACCTCGGCGCCGCGGCCAAGGACCTCCGCCACTACGAGTACTGGGATGTCGGCCGGCGCCAGCTGCGCGTCGAGTGGCTCGCCTCCGGGGTCCTCAACCGCACCATCCCCGAGCGGCTGCGCGCCGCCCGCGACGCCTTGAACGCGCTGTGGGATGAGACGCCGAGCTACTCCGCCGAGCAGCGCCTGCTGCAGGTCCGCCGCTCGCCCGCCCCCGGCTCGGCCGGTCGGCTGCCGGCGGCCACGGACGTGAGTCCGATCGATGCGGTGCCGGGCGATCCCTACCTGCAGGCGGTGATCGGCGAGGTGGCGGCGGTCTACACGGATCAGGCGGCGTTCTTCGGCCAGGGCGGCGTCCGCGCGCCCGGCGCGGTGCGCGGTCGCGCCGCCGGCCAGGTCGGGGTCACAAAGAACGGCGCCGGGCAGCCGCACCTGCTGGTGCTGCGCAGCGATCTGTCGCTGCAGCCGGGCGAGCAGCGCCTGCTGCGCTTCGTCTACGGCTACACCCCGGCCGGCCAGAGCGCGCCCGCCGTCGATCCGGCCTGGCGGACCCCCGGCGACCTCGCGGTGCGCACGACCCAGTCGGTGGCCGCCGAGCTCCTGCACTTCCAGGCCCCGCGCGCCCCGTGGCTGCAGCGCGAGCTCGCGTGGCACAGCGCCCAGCTCCTCGGCTCGGTCGGCTATAACGAGTACTTCGGGCGGCACGTCGCGCCGCAGGGCTCGGCCTACCTGTACCTGCACGGGGTCGATGGGGCGCCGCGCGATCTGCTGCTGTTCGCGCTGCCGCTGTGCTACCTGCGGCCGCAGCTGGCGCGCGAGCTGCTGCAGCTGACGCTGGGGCTCGTCCATCGCGCCGACCGCCGCATGAGCTACGCCTACCACGGCTACGGCGTCCTCGACGACGCGATCATCCACACGGCGCCGAGCGACCTGTACCTGTTCTTCCTGCTCGCCGTGAACGAGTACCTGGCGGTCACCGGCGATACGACGATCCTCGATGAGCCGGTTGAGCCCTACCCGCGCGGCAGCGGGCCGCCGCAGACCGGCTTAGTCCAGGCGCGGCTCGGCATCCGTCACCTGCTGGACGTGATCGGGACCGGCGCGCACGGCCTTGTGCGCGTGCAGACCGGCGACTGGTCGGACGGCATCGTGCTGCAGGCCAAGGACCGCGACCTGGCCATCGCCAAAGGAGAGAGCGTGCCCAACACCCAGCTTGCCGCCTACGTGCTGCCGCGCGCCGCGGCGTGGGTGCGCGCCCGCGATCCGGCGCTCGCCGACGAGCTCGTGCGCCGCGGCGGCGAGCTCAAGGCCGCGGCGATGCAGCAGTGGGCGGGCGAGTTCTTCACCCGCGCCTACTTCGGCGATGGCGTCCCTTATGGGAACGACCGCCTGCACCTGGAGGCGCAGGTCTGGCCGCTCATCGCCGGGCTCGCCGAGGGCGACAAGCTGCCGGCGCTGCTCGCGGCGATCGAGCAGCGGGTCGACGGTCCGTCGCCGATCGGCGCCTTCGTGATCGAAAACCCCGAAGATCGGCAGGCGGGGCAGACCTGGCCCGCGATCACCGGGCTGCTCACCTGGGGCTATGCGCGCGCCGGGCGTACGCAGCCCGAGCTGGCCTGGGGGTCGCTCGAGCGCATGACGATGCGCGCCCACGCCCGCGCCTTCCCAGACATGTGGGCCGGGATCTGGTCGGGGGCCGACGCCAGCTACGGGGCGCGCGGCGGCGCGGCACCGGGCGCCACCTGGACCAGCGAGGTGACGCCGATGACCGACTTCCCGGTGTTCAACAACAACCTGCACGCGATGCCGCTGCTCGCCGCGCTGCGGGTGGCCGGGATCGAGCCGCTCGCCGATGGCAGCGGGCTCCTTATCATGCCGCCGCTGCTACGCAGCGCGGCCGAGGC
>DAOMZC010000798.1:0-3575 GCA_035437965.1 Pseudomonadota bacterium | reverse complement strand
CCGCGCGGCATGCCGCAGATCGAGGTCACCTTCGACATCGACGCCAACGGCATCGTGAACGTGTCGGCCAAGGACAAGGGGACGAACAAAGAGCAGAAGATCACGATCTCGGGCAGCTCGGGCCTCACCGAGGCCGAGATCCAGAAGATGGTCAAGGACGCCGAGACGCACGAGTCCGAGGACAAGGCGCGCAAGGAGACCATCGAGGCGCGCAACCACCTCGATAGCGCGGTCTACCAGGCCGAGAAGCTGCTCACCGAGAACCGCGACAAGCTGCCCGAGGCCGAGCGCGGTGAGGTCGAGCGCGAGATCGAGTCGGCCAAGAAGGTCCTTGAGAAGAACCGCGAGGCCAAGGACGCCGCGGCGGCCAAGGAGCTCAAGGACACCGACGAGAAGCTCAAGAAGGCGCTCTACAAGATCGGTGAGATCATGTACCGCAACGTCGGCGGCCCGGGCGCTGAGGGCCAGGCGGCGGCCGGCGGTCCGGCGGGCGGCCCGGCCGGCGGCGGCAAGAAGGACGACGGCGTGATCGACGCCGAGTTCACCGAAGAGTCGAAGTAGCCCGCGGCCCGCAGCTCCGGCTGCGGCCAGCACTACAAGTACACTCGGGTCAGATAATGTCCCCTCGCGCCCTATCTCCAGGGTGGCGCGAGGGGATTTTTTTTGCCCGCGCGGGCCGCGCGAGAGTCGCTGCCAAGCGTGCGATAATGACCCCGAAACTTCTGAAGCTGGCTGTTCCCTGGAGGACCTTTCATGCAAGCGGAGTCCCGCAATCCCCTGGTGCGCTACATGCACTGGCTGCACACCCGCTGGCCGGCGGGCACCGTCGAGCGGCTGCCCGAGATCCGGTCCGATTTCAGCACCCGGGTGCCCGGCGTCTACATAGTCGGCGACCTGACCGGCATCCCGCTGCTCAAGTTCTCGGCCGACTCGGGGGCGCGGGCGGTGGAGGCGATCGCCGCCGATCCCCGCTTCCAGGAGGCGCGCAAGGCGCGGGCGAGCGATGTCCACGAGGTGGTGATCGTCGGCGCCGGCGTCGCCGGCATGGCCGCGGCGCTGCAGGCGAAGAAGCTTGGCCTCGACTACGTGATCGTCGAAGCGACGCAGGTCTTCTCGACGGTGGTGAACTTCCCCAAGGGGAAGCCGATCTACACCTACCCCAAGGAGATGAAGCCGGCCGGGCAGCTGCAGTTCCACGCCGAGATCAAGGAGGCGCTCCTCGACGAGATGCGCGCCCAGAGCGCCGAGGTCGTGGTGCGCAGCGAGCGGGTCGAGGTGGTCGCCCGCCACGGCGAGGTCCTTCACTGCGCCCTTGCCGGGGCCAGCGCCGGCAAGGCCAAGCCGACCGACGGCAAGCCCGCCGAGCTGAAGGCGCTGCGGGTCGTCCTGGCGATCGGGCGCAGCGGCAACTTCCGCAAGCTCGGGGTGCCCGGCGAGGACCTCGACAAGGTCTATAACCGCCTGCACGACCCCAAGGACTACGCCGGCAAGAAAGCGCTGGTCGTCGGCGGCGGCGACAGCGCGCTGGAGACCGCGATCGCCCTGTGCCAGAGCGGCGCCGAGGTCACCCTGTCCTACCGCAAGCCCGAGTTCGCCCGCCCCAAGCCCGACAACC
This sequence comes from Pseudomonadota bacterium, assembly GCA_035437965.1. Taxonomy (GTDB): domain Bacteria; phylum Myxococcota_A; class Polyangia; order Palsa-1104; family JAEUJZ01; genus CALFML01. Next base: position 1,960 of record DAOMZC010000798.1, on the reverse strand, counting down.
TCGAGCGCATCGAGGCGCTGGTCAAAGACCCGCGCGCCCGCGTCGATGTCGAGCACCCGAGCTCCGAGCGGGTCACCACCGCCACCGGCCAGTTCATGGCCCCCTCGAAGGTGGTCGGCTCGCTGCGCCTGATGCTGCCCTCGGAGGTGCGCGAGATCCGCCCCGGCGAGGTAGTTCTCACCGATGAGAAGAAGGCGACCGTCACTCTGCCCAACGACGTCGTGTTCAGCATGATCGGGCGCGAGGCGCCGCTCGACTTCCTGCGCCGCTCGGGCCTGCGCATCGCCAACGAGACGAGCCCGCTCGGCTGGACGCTGATCGGGCTGTTCCTCTTGTTCTGCACCTTCATGTATACGTGGAAGTCGGGCGGCCCCACCCAGAGCTGGCTCGATCCCAGCCTGTGGGCCGACAAGCTGGTCGCGCAGTTCCATGACCGCTCGAGCCTGCTCGGCACCCTCGCGGTGTCGATGAAGTCGCGGTCGTTTTACTACACGCTCCTGTACTCAAGCTGCATCTTCATCTTCGGCCTGCAGCGCATGGCCCGCCGCAAGACGCCGTACGTCAAGCTGCAGACCTGGACGCTCATCGCCGTGCAGGCGGTCCCGCTGTTCATCCTGCCCGAGATCATCCTGCCCTGGCTCGGCTACAACGGCGTGTTCACCCACGGGGCCGGCAAGAGCATTGCCGATCACCTGTTCGAGCCGTACATCTCGGACGCCGCCTACGCCGCCGGGCAGTGGCCCGACTGGGGCCACCCGCGTGCCTACTGGCGGGCCTACGGCTTCATCCTGGCCTGGCCGCTGTCGGTCTACAACGTGTTCACCGACAAGCCGATGGCGGTATGGCTGGTCATAAGCTGCCTGCAGACCTTCGTGCTCATCCCGCTCATCGTCTGGCGGTGGGGCAAGGGCGCGTTCTGCGGCTGGATCTGCTCGTGCGGGGCGCTCGCCGAGACGATGGGCGACACCCAGCGCGAGAAGATGCCGCACGGGCCGCTGTGGAACCGCCTGAACATGATCGGGCAGGCGATCCTCGGGGTGGCATTCGTGCTTCTGTTCATCCGCTTGTTTGGCTGGCTGTCGCCGGGCTCGTGGGCGGCGCGCTGGTTCCACCTCTTGCTCGAGGGCAAAAACCACGAAGGGCAGCTCGTCACCTTCCTCAGCTACAAGTGGGTGGTCGACATCCTGTTCGGCGGCATCCTCGGGGTCGGGCTTTACTTCAAGTACTCGGGGCGGGTGTGGTGCCGGTTTGCCTGCCCGCTGGCGGCGCTCATGCACATCTATGCGCGCTTTTCCCGCTTCCGCATCTTCGCCGAGAAGAAAAAGTGCATCAGCTGCAACGTGTGCACCTCGGTGTGCCACATGGGCATCGACGTGATGAACTTCGCCAACAAGGGCCTGCCGATGCAGGACCCCGAGTGCGTGCGCTGCTCGGCGTGCGTGCAGAGCTGCCCGACCGGCGTTCTGAGCTTCGGCATGGCCGACGCCAAGGGCCAGCTCCAGCACCTGGACCGGGTGCCGGCGAGCCTGGTCCAGCTGCGCGAGAACCCCGCCGCCCGCAAGAAGCCCGCCACCGTCTGAGCGAGGCCGGGCGCGCGCGCGGTGGTCGGCAGCCGCCGCGCGGGCTGCTACTATGCCGGCCGCATGTTGACCTACCTACGCATCAGCAATTTCGCGATCCTCGACGAAGTGGAGCTGACCTTCGGGCCCGGGATGACGGTGCTCACCGGCGAGACCGGGGCGGGCAAGTCGCTGGTCCTCGATGCGGTGGCGCTGCTCCGCGGCGGCCGCGCCAGCGCCGATCTCATCCGCACCGGCGCCGACGAGGCGCGCATCGAGGCGGTGTTCGCGCCGCCGCCGGGCAGCGCCGCCGAGGACGGCCTGCGCGAGCGAATGGCCCGGCTGGGGCTGGAGCCGGTGGCGCTGGGCGACGAGGGGCTGGTGGTGCGGCGGGTGCTCGG
>DAOMZC010000797.1:0-3578 GCA_035437965.1 Pseudomonadota bacterium | reverse complement strand
ACCGCCCCGGTCGCCGCGCCGGCCGCCTTGCCGCGAGCGCGCGCCGCCCCGGCCGCCCGGGCGGTCACCGGAGCGCCGATCATGACCAGCGCCGCCCCCAGGACAAGCACCCGGAAGCGGTGAAGGTTCGGCGGCGGTGCCATGTTCATCGGAGTCCTTTCTCTTCTGTGCGGGAGGCGGGAGGGAGCTCGGCGAGGCGGCGATCACGAGGCCGCGGCCCGCCTCACCGTCCGAAAAGTACGCTCGCAGCGCTGGGAATATAGCCGCTCGCGTAGCCGATAAGGTAGGGCTGCGAGTCCGCCGGATCGCACGGGGTGAAGCAGGCCCCCAGGGGCTTGTTCTGGCTGTCGAAGCTGCGCGGGCCGCAGGTCTGGTTCTGCACCCCGACGAGGTAGTCCTGCTCGCGCGCGCCCGACTGCAGGTTGATGAGCAGCACGTGATAGGTGTAGCCCGACCAGTCGACGAAGCAGTTCACGGTGCCGGTGCCGCTGCCGGCGGTGGACAGGAACACCCCGCGCGTCTTGTGCTGCACCCGCATGAGCGCCAGGGCCCGCCCGCGATCCGGGGTGACCGCGATGCTGTAGACCAGCACGTCGGTCGGGCTGAACGAGATGTCGAGCGAGCTCGTATACGGGTTGCCGCTGCCGTCCAGGGTGATCCGGTAGGGCACCAGCCACGGCGACAGCTCGAACTGCGAGGTCGACCACTTGTCGGCGCTGGCCTGCAGGATGTTGACCGTGGCGTGGATGTTCGCCGCCGGGTTGTCGGCGAGATCGTCGCGGCCGACCGCGATGAGGGTCGAGCGCGTTGCCGCCACGTCCGCCACCCCGGCCGCCGGCAGGATCTTGTCGCCGCCGCTGCGCTGGATGACGACCTGGCCGCTGCGCGTCGTACCGCTCGGGGTCACGCACGGCTGCACCAGGACCCGCTCGCCCGCGCCGGTGTAGGCGACGGCGGTGGTGTAGGGCACCGACAGCTGCTCGCGCGGCATCGCCGTCTTGGGATCGTAGCGCCGCAGGATCGCCTGCCCGCTGCCGGCCAGGCTGATGCAGTCCGGCTGCCCCACCTGCAGCGGCGGCCGGGCGAACACCACGTCGACCAGACCGTCGGGCGCGTACGCCGCCGACAGCGGCGGCCCGACCGGGCTCTGCGCCGTCGAGGTGATGTCCACCGTCACCGGATCGCCGTCCACGCTGGTCCCGCTGCGCAGCCCCGGCAGGTCGCGCAGGAACACCACCCGCCCCGACTGACCGACGGCCGGCGGACTCGGCGGCGCCAGCAGCACCACCGCCGAGCTATCGGCGCCATCGACGACGATCGACTGCGCGAGCATCGCCCCCGCGGTCGGCAGGGGGACGCTGCGCTGGTCGGTGAGGCTCAGCGTATCGACGACGTGCAGGTTGCCGGCGAAGTTGGCCACGAGCAGCGACTGCCCGTCGAAGGTCCCCGCCGCCGCCGTCACATCGGGCCGCGCCTGCCCCGGATCCAGCTTCCGGTCGTAGGCCCCGAGCAGCGGCATCACCGAGTTCGGATCGACGACGCGCAGCTTGGTCTCGTCCGCCAGCGGCGCGAACAGCTGGCGCACCGGCGCGAACACCGAGTTCTGCGGGGCCAGGATCGGCGTCAGCTTGGCGCCGCCGCCGCCGAAGAAGAACAGCGGCCGCCGCAGCTCCAGCGCGACCGTCTGCGCCTCGCCAAAGCGCCACTGCGCGCTGCGCGTCAGCGCCACCCCCAGCACCTGCTGCCCCGCCGCCCCGAGCGCGAGCATGCGCAGGTCGCGCGGCCCCGAGACCATGAGCGGCGGCAGGTCCAGGCGGGTCAGCGCCGTCCCCCCCGCCTGCGGCGGATCAAAGCGCGTGCGCGCCAGCAGATCATCGTGGGCCGCGTCGCGCAGCTCGATCGCGCTCACCCGCGGGTCGAGCAGCGGCGAGAGCACCTGGTCATCCGGCGCCGGCGTGGTCCGGACGACGAAGTTCACCGCCCCCGGATCGAGCGGCGTGCTGCAGCCGCCCCCCAAAAGCGCCGCCCCCAAGAGCCCCGCGGCAAAAGAAAGTCCCCTCGGTACCACTTTTCGGACCACCCGCCGGTGCTTATAGAGGAATTCATCCAAGCCAAGTCGCGTTGAAAAGCCCGCCCCAAGCTGAGACTTCCTCATGGAGCGACTTTAACAAAGCACCTTCGCAAACACCATCGACCTGGCTGGTTCAGCCATCATTTACACAGGTGCAGAGCACTCGTAACATGAATGCCCTGATGTCGCCGCCGGAGCCTCAAGTGCAAGCCGCGCCGCTTCTGCGGGCCGAATTTCCCGTCGCCTTCGGGCGATTTCTGCTGCTCAAGCGGCTGTCCCGCGGCGGCATGGGCGAGATTTTCTTGGCCAAGATCGGCGAGATCGCGGGCTTTGAGAAGTTCGTCATCATCAAGAAGATCCTCCCCCAGCTTGCCGCCAACGACGACTTCATCGTCCGCTTCATCGACGAGGCGCAGGTCGCCATCAAGCTCAACCACGTCAACATCGCCCAGGTCTACGAGGTCGGCCGCGTCGACGGCGAGTACTTCCTCGCCATCGAGTACATCGAGGGCCGTGACCTGCGACGGCTCCTACGCCGCTGCCGCGAGATGCACCGCCGCCTCCCCGTCGACCTGTGCCTGTTCATCGCCCGCGAGATGGCCTCCGGCCTCGCCTACGCCCACCGCCGCACCGGCCCCAAAGGCCAGGCCCTGGCGCTGGTCCACTGCGACATCTCCCCGCCCAACATCATGACCAGCTACGAGGGCGAGGTGAAGGTCATCGACTTCGGCATCGCCCGCAGCGCCCTGCGCACCGCCGACAGCAACCCCAATGTCGGCTTCGGCAAGTTCGGCTACATGGCCCCCGAGCAGCTCCTGCGCGGCGGCCTCATCGACCGCCGCACCGACATCTACGCCGCCGGCGTCGTCCTCTACGAGCTCCTCACCGGCGAGCGCCTCTACCAGTTCCCCGAGGGCACCGACTACCGCCAGATGGCCCGCGTGGTCTGCCAGGGCCAGTTCCAGCTGCCGTCGGCCCGCGACCCCAACATCGACAGCGACATCGACGCCATCGTCAGCAAGGCCCTGGCCACCCGCCCCGAGGACCGCTACCAGATCGCCGAGGAGTTTCGCGACGCCCTCGCCGCCAAGCTCGCCCAGCTCGCCCCCACCATGTCCGCCGACACCCTCGCCGCGACCATGGACGACCTGTTCGTCGGCGAGCGCCAGCGCGAGCAAGACGAGCTCCTGCAGCTGCGCGCCGTCGACGCCTCCGCCTACAAAGAGGAGCTCGTCGGCTCCGTCGGCCACACCGTCACCTTCGCCCGCGCCGTCGAAGAAGGCGTCCTCGGCGCCCCTCCCCCGAGCGGCGCCCCCCCCACCGCCAGCAGCAGCCAGGAAGCCACCCGCCTCAGCCAGAAGACCGAGATCGAGGCCACCTCCGCCGCGCTGCGCTCAAACCCCCCCCCCCCCCCCCCCCCCCCCTTCCCCCCCCCCCCCCCCCCCCCCCCCCGCCCCCCCCCCCCCCCCCCCCCCCTCCCCCCCCCCCCCCCCCCCCCCCCCCCCCC
>DAOMZC010000796.1:0-3580 GCA_035437965.1 Pseudomonadota bacterium | reverse complement strand
GCTTTGACTTCGGCATCCAGGCCTCGCTGGTCGCCCACCAGACCCTCGTTTACGGACTGGAGCCAGGCGCGCGCAGCCGCCTGAATGCGCTGCTGTTCACCGGCATGTTCATCGGCATGGCCGCTGGTGCCGCGCTGGGCAGCCTGGTCCTTTCGCAGTGGGGATGGGCGGGCATCGTTGCGCTGACCACCACCACTTCGCTGGGCGCTCTGGCGGTGCGGCTGTTACGCGGGACAAAGTGAGCGTAGCCCAGGGCAAGAGGGGACACGCATGTTACAATCGATTACAGCTGTTGGATTCCTGAACAGCGACCTGCTCCCTGGCGCGCTTGGATCGGGAGCTCTACTCCGTCACTACGGCTGTAGCGCTGCGCCAGGGACAACAGGATGCTCGGTGCTGCGTAAAAGGGGTTCCTGCTCGGTGATCCTACCAGTCGGTATGCAGCTTGCTGAACGCTCCTGAGCAAGAACCACCAGTCTGGTTGAAACGTCTCTTCTGCAGGAGTCGGAGCCTTCGATGCAGACTCGTCTTGTCGCTACTGCTGTCTTGCTCACCGCCGTGCTGTCCGGATGCTCTATGTTGTATCGGGTTCGACCGGGTCAGTCTAGACCCGCCATGGCGGGGGTCGCCCCCGAGCAGCGGGCGGCGATCTGGCAGCGCGCCGTGACCATCCTGCTTGATGAAGGATACATTCCCGAGCTGCTGAACGAGTCTACCTGCTTCATCAGCGCCCACCGCCGCGTCGACCTCGTCGATGACGCGCTGGCGGGCACGCTGGTGCTGATCGCGATCTACCCCGAAGGCAGACTGCGTGTGGAAGTGGGCGGGAGCGGCATCTTTTCCTCCGAGCGGGAGCTCCTGCGCGCGGTCAGCGAGCTTCAAGGTCGCCTGCTCAGCCTCATCGTGCAGCAACCTGTCCCAGCGCCTGCGGCGACTTGATAACTCCGCGGTCGCAGTCCCGAGCGAGGCAGCTCCCAGGCTCGTCCACGAGAACTCAGGGAACCAATCCCAGCACCGCCATCCCTTGCTCGTGCCCGCCCAGCGCGGCGTGCAGTGCCGCTTCCCCGGCGAGCGAGCGGAAGGCGCGTTCGTGGAATCGCTCCTCGGGCAGAATTCGCATAAAGACCGCGCGCACGTCCGCCGGCGCTTGTGCATCGGAGACGATGGCCTCGATGCGCCACAGCCGCATCCGCTCGGCGTGAGCGCCCACCGCCGCACCGCTGGCCAGGTCGGAAATGATCGGTAGTGTTTTTTTCCAGTAGCGCTCCCTGGCGGTGTCCAGCTCCGCCGGTATTGGCAGCCGGCGGGCGCTCAGTAGCTCGCCGACCCAGCGCGCGTGCTTGCTTTCCTGCCCGGCGATTCGCGTGAGCAGCCTTCGCTCACGGCTCCCTGCGCTGGTGTAGAGATCGGCCAAGGTCAGGATCCGATTGGCGGCGGTGGCCTCGCCGCGATACTGGTCGCGGAGCCAGTCATTGAGGGCCTGTGGGTCTTGTCTGGTTTTCGTCCACCACGCAAGGCTGCGGGCCCGCGCTTCCTGTTCCCTGCAGAGAGAGTCTTCAGCCATGGCGTCCTCCTGGCGCAGTTGCGCCGTCCGATCGTCTGCCGTAAAAGACGCTAGCGCCCTCTGCTATCATGGGGAATTAGAAACGATGGATACTGTATCGGCCGAACCGATAGTTGATGGAGCGCTACTGCGCGCCTTCGCCGCCTTTGCCGAGGAGCGCAACTTCACCCGCGCCGCCCGCCGCCTGGGGCTGTCACAGCCCGCGCTATTCGAGCGAGTCGCGCGTCTGGGGAGTCTGCTGGAGGTGCCTCTGTATCGACGCGAGGGCCGTTCCCTAGTCCTGACCGAACAGGGCGTGCGTCTGGCTGCGCACGCCCGAGAGTCGCACGAGCGCGCGCTCGCGCTGGTCCGCGAGCTGCGTGGCCTGACCGTGGCCGACACCGTGACGCTGGCCGCCGGTGAGGGCTCCTACCTGTTCCTGGTAGGCCCGGCGCTGAGACGCTTCACCTCCGAGGGTGGTCGACTGCGACCACTGACCCTTGGAGCGCGAGATGCCTGCGCTGCGGTGCTCTCGGGGGTCGCGCGCCTGGCCGTGTGCGCGCTCGACCTTTTGCCCGCGGGCCTTGCTTCGGTCGACCTCTTGCGGACGCCGCTCTGCCTGGCCATGCCCGCCACCCATCCGCTGGCCGGTCGACGGAAGATCCCCATCTCGGCGCTGGCGGGCGAGCGCCTGATTCTGTCTCCCTCGGGCCAGCTGCACCGCGAGTTCGTCGGGCGGGCGTTGTCCCGACTGGCCCCCGAGCAGCTCGGGCCTGATCCGATTGAGGCCGACGGATGGCCGCTGATGCTCCGCTTTGTCCAGCTGGGGCTGGGCGTCGCCGTGGTCAACGGCACTTGCACCCTGCCCGAGGGGACGGTCGCGCGCCCGCTCCCTGAAATGGGGACCATCACCTACCGCCTGGTGCGCCGGCGTGGGGCCCGGCTCTCTGCGAGCGGCGAGCGCTTGGCGGCCCTGCTGAGTGAGCTCGGGGCGCGCTGAGCATCGCGCAGCCCCCAGCTCGCGCCCGGGTGCCCCAGCCAAAGCAAGGGCCTCTGGCCGCGCTCCGATTCCGGAGTCGTTCCCAGAAGTTCACGGATCGACCATAGACAGATACGGATCGACCATGCATCCTGATTTCGTATCGCTCTGGGGGGGCGCATGCTTCGAGCTCATTTCTGCGTGCTATGTGGAGATCCGCTGCCGGCGCGCGGTCGCATCGACCGCAGGTACTGCCGAACCAGCTGTCGCACCCTGGCCTACCGCAACCGCAAAAAACAGCGGCCCGGTCCTCGCGCGAGCTCGCCTGCCGCCGGCCGGGTCGACCAGCGGGCCGCGGCCGTCGAGCTGGTGGTGCGGCTGGAGCGGCTGACCGTTACGACCCAGCAGGAGCTCGCCGTAGCCCGCCTGCAGCTGGCGCAGCTGGAGGCGACCAAGCAGTCCCAGGCGGCGACTGCGGGCTCACCGGCAGCGCAGCAGCCGCCGCCGGTGCAGCAGTTGGCCCAGCTGCTGCAATCCGTCCAAGCCCAAGTGCAGCAGCTGCGAGCCGAAATGAACACGCTCAAGTCGACTGCCTCCACCCCCGCCAGCGCCTCACCGACGCCTCCAAGACCGCCTTTGCGCTCCCCGGCCCCGGTGGAGCAGTCCTCGCCCTCGCGAGCTGGTTCCGTAGCGTCCCAGCCCATTTCCGCGGCGACTGCGATGAAGGGAGCACCACCGCCCAGCGGTTCACCGGCTCCGGCTGCAGCACCGCGACTGTCTGGGGCGTCGCCTGCCCGCGCTCAGGCTGCGGCCCCAGGCCCCGCCTCGCCGGCTGCGGCCCCGTCGCGCCAAAGCCCTCCTGCGCCCGCGCCCCCGCGGCCGACTTCTGCGGTCGTTTCAGCGGCCCAAGCCCCCGTCGCAAAGCCAGTCCCGCCTGCAGCCTCGACTCCTCCAGATCCTCCCGGGCTCGCGACCATCAGAGCCCAGGTGGATGTGGATCGGCTGCTCGATCGCGCGACGTTGGCCACCTACAAACGGCTCAGGGCTCGTGGCGGAGA